>NZ_JBFULI010000029.1:0-73431 GCF_056400405.1 Pseudomonas sp. P5_B3
CTTTTGCTTGTGCGCCAGGCATGGCGCGTTGCGCGTAAGCGCAACCAGCTTGGCTGTGGTGGCCTCGCTGGTGACTTGGAGGTGAAAGTCCTCTACACACCCGGCAAGGGGAAGTGTTAGCCAGAGGCAAGGGTGTYGCGGGTGACTGCGAATCTGAAGGAAGCCCGAGGCAAAATGCTGGCCTGACGAACAGGAAGCGGATAGAGGCGGCGCAGCGGGGTAAGAAGGCMARYATCTTCAAMGCCCRATWCTTGCACRGAACGCTGTGACGTAGATCCGACAGGCATAAGCAGGAAGGTCRCGCGAATTACCCTGGGAGATCTGYASGTTTGCCAYTGTGCTACCGAGCGTCGAGAGGCGACGGGATGAGCSYRCMGAAGYCAGCYGARGCCGTAGTAAGTGGCGAATAACCSCGTCACCAAGGGCCGAACAGGTTATGCCGCCAGTAGGCGTCAGAGTCTCGTCGAATGTTGAAACGCAGAATATTCTCCMAGAGAAAACTGTTACCCCARGTCCTGGACGGTATCCGAGGATGAGGGCTGACAGGGCGCAAACATCGACGGCGTCTGTGGCGTGGACGACCGCGGAGCCGGACACGCTGATGGAGCGGGTGCTTGCACCGGCCAACCTCAAGCGCGCGTATCAACGCGTAGTCAGCAAYAAGGGTGCGCCGGGTGCCGATGGCATGACGGTCGACCARTTGGCGGGCTATGTGAAACAGTATTGGCCGATCCTCAAGACTCGGTTGCTGGCCGGCGAGTACCACCCGCAAGGGGTACGCGCCGTCGACATCCCCAAACCCAAAGGCGGGACAAGACAACTGGGTATCCCCAGCGTTGTGGATCGCCTGATCCAACAAGCCCTGCTGCAACAGCTCACGCTGATCTTTGATCCGTTGTTTTCGGACTCCAGCTATGGCTTTCGTCCGGGCAGAAGCGCTCACCAAGCCATCGAAACAGCTCGTAACCAGGTGGCGGCGGGTCACCGCTGGTGCGTGGAACTCGATTTGGAGAAGTTCTTTGATCGAGTCAACACACGATGTATTGATGGCCTACATTGAGCGCCAAATCGAAGATAAACGTGTGCTCACGCTGATCCGTCGTTATCTCGAAGCGGGAACGATGTCAGGCGGGCTCGTCAGCCGACGGCAGGAAGGCACGCCGCAAGGCGGCCCGCTCTCGCCGTTGTTGTCGAACATCCTGCTCAATGAACTCGACCGCGAGCTGGAACGGCGGGGCCATCGCTTTGTACGCTATGCCAACGACGTCAACATTTATGTGCGCAGTCGTCGTGCTCGATTGTTGGAACCACAAAACGAACTTCCATTTCTCTATAAAAGCTCCTTTGAAGGCTGTTGTAGGAAAAAGACATTTCCTTTTGACGAAACTTCTTAATCGTTCTTTTGACCCTGCCTTGAGCGTCGCGACGCTGTTAGCGTCCTCTCGGCATTTCCCGTCGTAGCCTGGTGGACCTATGTGACAAGGCCGGGACACTGGGCAGGGTAAGTTAAAGCAGGACTGCGAAATTCGAACGGCACCGGAAGGTGCCGTTTTTTCGCCCAAGTAGAACGCCCCTCCTGATTTCAGGACGGCTCTGAATCCATCCGCCGCGCAATCACATCCAACACATCACAACCATCGCGCAACGGCACGCAGCACAACAACGCAAAGTCGCTGAGAACCACCGTATCGCTGGTGATGTCACCACGCATTGCAAGATTTTCAAGAATCTGCGTCACAGCTCGAATTCTATAGCTGGCGGTGCTGAGCAGTGAATGCAGAGGTTGTGTGGTGTTGACGAACAGCGAGGGCAGGTCATCGGCATTGCTGGTTAAAGCGATGTACTCATTCATAAGTGAAGCTCCATTAGTTCATGAGAGCTATCACTCAATCGTCGCCAAACGAGGGTGGTAGCCGTACGCGGGTTGGCGAACCGGGCAATGGAGAAACCGGCAGACCCTGAGGTCTCCCGCGCACAGCCACCATAAAACAGGCAGCTAGGTGCGTTCCGAAGCGCTCCGAAATGGTCGAAGACTTCAGTTCAATTGCAATCGAGTCGCCAAACCCGACACGCCGTGAGGGCGTGGGCCGGACTATAGGACTCGTGGCAAAGGCGCAGCAATGGCGGAGTGTACGGACAATTCCTGATGTCGTGTAGGACGCTGCTCTTTTTGAGCAGTGGCACCGTTTTTTAAGACATCGCATTGCCTGAACCAACGCTGACTTGCCGAAAAGTTTCATGATGTGTCGTTGAAATGAGGCATAGGATAACCACCAAAGGTCATGTCCCCCGCGCCTCAACCCACAGGAATAAAAAAATGATCGCAAACCTCGTCAAAGTTTCGCTAATTGCCGGTGCTTTGTTGCTGAGTGCCTGTTCCGGTGTGAGCTCCCATAGCGATTATTCGACCGACTCGGTGCAGCCGGCCGGCTTTGGCCCGGGGCCGACCAACAGCAATGCCGCCAAGATGAATTTCCATGGCAGCGCGCTCGGCAATAGCTTCGGCGAATACAGTTCAGGGTTGCTGCACGACGATTGATACGCGGTCCGCAATGAAAAAATGGCGCTTCCACGGGAGCGCCCTTTTTTGTGCGATAAATACGGTCCATTACTTCGCGCGAGGTACCGCCAGCCACTGCCGCAGAATCTTCTGGTAATTACCCGTCGCCTTGGCCAGGTGCAGCCATTGATCGATGTACAGCTTCCAGGTGATGTCGTCGCGGGGCAGCAGGTAGGCTTTTTCGCCGTATTGCAGGTAGTGCGTGGGGTTGACGGCGCACAGGCCGGGTTTGAGCTTCTGTTTATCAAAGATCATCCAGGTCAGGGAAAGTGACTCGCCCTACAATCCAGGGCTCTACGATTTCCCCACGCATCATGCGTAAGAACGAACCCCATTCCTTTCGATTGTGAGCATCCGGCCCGATAACTGTCAGCAGCAGATATTCATCTCTGAAGTCGTAGTAGGCGTAGATGAGCCAGAAGTCATTGTCTGGATCATCAGCACGTGAGGTTCGATAATACTGGCGACTGATTTTTGCCCAGCGGGTTTGTGTTTTTTCTGAGCTCGCGAGGTGAACATTATGCATTTCGCTCAGATCAAGTCTTTCGTCTCTACCGAAAATGTCAGGCAGATCGCCGAATAGTTTGTAGTTGTAGAACTGTGCGGCAATTGTTTCCCAGTGTTTTACTATTTGGAAAATTGCCGCGATTTTGACTGCCGGCATCCAGGCCTACTTTGTAATAGGAAGCTTGCCAGTAATCACAAACGCATCGAATACCTTCTGCCCATCACGCGCGGCCTCTCGCACATCCAGAAACGTCAGTTCTTTATGGATGACCTTTCTGCGAGGCTTGTCGGTTTTTTTGGTGGTGGCCATGGGCGCCTCCGATGGATGTGTATGCATGCTGGTCAGCTTATTTGATTAATGGAATCCGGGCAAACCGAGCGGGTCGGCATGCTATGCGGGTGTAGCTTGGACTATAGTCTTCGGGACAAAAGTGCAGCAATACTTGAGCGCATGGACATTTCTGAGTGTTGTGTAGGACATCGCTTTTTTAATGAGTTTGTCTCGCTCCGGCCCCGATGTGCCGTAGCTGAACCAACGGCACCGGGGCAGGTGCTGGGTATTGTGTTGATAACATCACGAAAAAGTAGGAGATTTCCCTCAAGTCGCGTCCCCATTGCCCATATTGCCCTCCCGCTGATCACCCGGCTAACCTCCCTCCGTCGCTGCAAATTCAGCGACAAGGGTGTGGAAGCCCTTCACAAGATCTAGGCGCACAGGGCGCCACCTAAATTTAAGCAGGCGCTTTTTTCATGTCTGCTGTTAAATTATGGCGGCTGTGCGCGGGGCACTTTCGAGTGCGTCGGGTTCCTAGATCCCCGGTCTTCCACACCCGTGCACAGCTGCCACCCCATCATGTGGAAGTGATGCTGGCAGTTCCTTTGGTTAATTCTAGGAACGAAAACGATGAAAAAGATCACGCCTGACCCTCCGGAAACCGCAATGGCTTCCGATTCTCTCGATCTTCCTCAACTATCCACTGACTCTCAGCGGGTGGTCAGCAAACGCCTGCGAAACCCGAACCACGCTGATCCCGTCTGCCATGTGTTCACCATTCTTCCCAATGTCGATACTGAAACGCTCCTGTGTCATGCCTGCGAAACCCTTGCATCGTTGAACGTCTTGACGACTGACCTGGCTTGCAAGCTCGAAGGTTCAACCCGCAGTTTGGCGCTGTCGATTCAGCAACTGGCGGTGGTCGGGGAGTTGTTGGTGAATCGAGCATTGGACAATGTCGATCCGCAAGGCAGTGGGGGTGAGGTATCGCCAGGTGCGCACGGTTCCTGAACCAACGCTGACTTGCCGAAAAGTTTCATGATGTGTCGTTGAAGTGAGGCATAGGATGACCGCTGGAGGTCACGTCCTCGCGCCTCAACCCACAGGAATAAAAAAATGATCGCAAACCTCGTCAAAGTTTCGCTGATTGCCGGTGCTTTGTTGCTGAGTGCCTGTTCCGGTGCGAGCTCCCATAGCGATTATTCGATCGACTCGGTGCAGCCGGCCGGTTTTGGCCCGGGGCCGACCAACAGCAATGCCGCCAAGATGAATTTCCATGGCAGCGCGCTCGGCAATAGCTTCGGCGAATACAGTTCGGGATTGTTGCACGACGATTGATATGCGGACACGCAATGATAAAAGGGCGCTCCTACGGGAGTAATGCCAGTCAGTTAAGTGTTTGAACATCGCAAACCTTGTGGGAGCGAGCTTGGTCCGGGCGGCGTTCCGACGATGGCGGACTGTCAGGCACCGCATGTGTGACTGTCCAACCGTCATCGTCGGAACGCCGCCCGGACCAAGCTCGCTCCCACAGTGTCCGGTGCTTGACTGAGTGGCATTACTCCCACGGGAGCGCCCTTTTTTGTGCGGGAAAGAATGCCCCATTACTTCGCGTCAGGCACCGCCAGCCACTGCCGCAAAATCTTCTGATAATTGCCCGTCGCCTTGGCCAGGTGCAGCCATTGATCGACGTACAGCTTCCAGGTGATGTCGTCGCGGGGCAGCAGGTAGGCTTTTTCGCCGTATTGCAGGTAGTGCGTGGGGTTGACCGCGCAGAGGCCCGGTTTGAGCTTCTGCTGATACAGCGCCTCCGATGCGTCGGTGATCATTACGTCGGCTTTTTTATCCAGCAGTTCCTGAAAGATGCTTACGTTGTCGTGCAGTTGCAATTGCGCCTTGGGCAGGTAGGCGTGGACAAACGCTTCGTTGGTGCCGCCGGCGGGTTCGACCAGGCGAACCGAGGGTTGGTTGATCTGTTCGACGGTCTGGTACCGCGCCTGGTCTTCGCAGCGCACCAGCGGGATTTTGCCGTCGACGTCGAGGATGTTGCTGAAGAAGGCTYTTTTCTGCCGCTCCAGGGTGACCGAGATGCCGCCCATGGCGATGTCGCACTTGCCGGCGAGCATGTCGGGCATCAGGGTTTTCCAGGTGGTGGGCACCCACTCGACCTTGACGCCAAGGCTGTCGGCCAAGGCGCGGGCCATGGCGATGTCGATGCCGGAATGCTCGCCGTCCTCTGATTTGAGGGTGTAGGGCTTGTAGTCACCGGTGGTGCAAACGCGTAATTGTCCCTGTTGTATGACGCTGTCCAGGTGCGAAGGTTCTGCCTGGGCGCCAAGGGAGAGTGCGAGCAAGCCGCCGAGCATCATTGCTCTGTTGATTTTCTTCATTGTTATCGGACTTTTGTGCTGGAGTGGTTTTGAAGGGGGAGTGTAGTGAAACTTTCACCGGTGTGAAAAATCAGCGCCCCCATAAATGGCTACCACCTTGCGTCATTACTTCAAGCGTTCAGCCGCTTTGCGATAAACCTGCTCACGTTCCCGTTTATCCACGGCTACCACAAACACAGTAATTTCCTGGTCAATCACTTGATAGACCAAGCGGTAACCGCTGCTACGTAGTTTGACTTTGTAGCAGTCGGGAAAACCATGCAGGCGGTTAGCTTCAATGCGTGGATTGTTCAGGATCTCCATCAGCTTCTTTTTGAGCTGCTGTCGGACTGTGTCGCCAAGTATTTGCCATTCCTTCAATGCACGGGCATCAAACTCAAGGCTATAGGTCATCTATAGAAACCTTTACTCGTTGAGGAGATGCAAGCCGTTCCCGCACGGTGGCCAATAAAGCCTCATCGTCTTCAGTCATCAAGACAGGCTTGAAAGGCAACTGACCACGTTCCGCTACATATTGCAGGGTCTGGCGCATCAGTTCGGAAGGCGTGACGCCGAGCTTTTCCAGTTCGAGATAGGCGCGAGCCTTGAGGTCGTCATCGATACGGATGTTGATAGATGCCATGGGATAGATTCTCATGTAATGACATTTGTCATTACATTGAATCAAGAGTTCCTCATTGGCAAGTCCGCCGAGACGTACGGCTAATTTAGAGAAAATTCGTACTCGGGAGGATGAAAATGCCAACCAGCAAAGATCCCAACGCCTGGGCCTTTGCCCAGGCCTGGGTGGCCCAAATTTAAATCAGTACTTAAGTGTCAGAGATTTCCCCCTGAAGATGGCTCATTCCACTTCCGGACTCAACGTCCCCAGCCACGCCACCACCCCCACAATCAACACCGCTGCGGCCATTTCCACTACCACACTGCGTCGAAGTGCATGGGCCGCCGCGCGATATTGGCCCTCTCGTAACGACTGCTCCAGCAAGGGGCCAAGATGAAAGCGGTTCAACGCCGCCAACACCAGCATTCCGGCAAACAGCAGTACTTTGATCGCCAGCAAAATTCCGTAATGGCTGAGTAAAACCTCATCGAGCTTCGGCCCGACGATAAACAGGTAGTTCACCACGCCCGTCAGGGTGATGATCACAACGATCAGCGCACCGACAAGCTCGAATCGCTTGACCGCGAGGGCCAGTAAGCGAATGTGTGCTTCGGTTTGCAGAGCCCGGGTTTGCGCCATCAGGGCAAACGCCAGCAACGCACCGAGCCAGGCGCCCGCTATCAGCAGGTGCAGGATGTCCGCGGTGAAGTGCCAGTAACGGCGACTGTCTTCGTCCATGGCGCCGTGCCCGCTCCAGGCCAGGCTGGCGAGGGCGATGCCGCCGGCCGTGGCGGCGATTACCAGGCTGATGCCGGGGGCGCGTGGGTTGAGCATCAACGCCAGACCCGCGACCGTCAATGCAATCATCCTCGCAGCCCAGGCCAACCCGACGTCGGTCTCGAACAGCATCATCTCGATGTGAGGGCGCAACTCGGTAACGTCTGACTCGCCGCTCATGGCGCGAACCATCAGCACCATGCCGGTGATGGACAGCAGTGCGCCGAGTCCGGCTGTTGCCGTCAATAATCGGCGAAAGGGCAGCACCGTCCCGGATAGCCGTTCCTGTCCTTTGAAGCTGTAGAGCCCGAACAGCGCCACGCCAAACAACAGCATCAAATCCACATACAACACAAACCGCAGCACGACGTTGGCCGAGTCGCTCATCGATCATTTCACTTTGAACGTGACGTTGCCGGTGATCGGATGGGTGTCCGACGACACCGCGCGCCATTCGACCTTGTAAGTGCCGGCAGTCAAGGGCGCTGTCGGAATGATGAACATGGTCTTCGGATCACTGCCGCCACTGACTTTGGCCTTGATTGGCATCGGGTCATGGGCCATGCCGGCCATTTCGGTCATCAGCAGTTTTGCGCCGGAAAACTGGGTGACGAGGTTTTCGGAAAAGTGCAGTTCGATCTTGTCGGGTGGCGTACCGGCCGCGCCTTCCGCCGGGGTGGAGGAGAGTAGTTTGGGGTGCGCTTGAGCGAGGGTGCTAACAAGCAGGCCGCTGAGCAACGCGACTGCGATAGCGGTGGGTTTTAAGATGCGCATGCAAGGTCCTTTACCGCTTGAAGCGGTTGTTGTTGGTTTGAGGTGAGTCTGTTCAGAACCACAGCCGAACACCGAGCACCAGGCGTGCTTCGCTGCGGTCCTCGCCTTCGTCATTGGCAAAGTCGGCGGTGTTGCCGTAGGTGCGGTTCCAGGTGACGCCGAGGTAGGGCGCGAATTCCCGGCGGATTTCGTAGCGCAGGCGCAGGCCGGCTTCGGTGTTGGACAGCCCCGCGCCGATGCCCCGTTGCGGGTCGTTTTTGCCGTAGGCGTTGAGTTCGACGGTTGGCTGCAGGATCAGCCGATTGGTCAGCAGGATGTCGTAGTCGCCTTCCAGCCGCACGGCGCTCTGGCCGCCTTCGCCGATGAAGGCCGTGGCTTCGGCCTCGAAGTTGTACAACGCCATGCCTTGCACGCCGAACGCGGCCCAGGTTTGCGGGGCGCCGGGTTTGAAGTCCTGGCGCACGCCGCTGACGACGTCCCACCACGGGGAAATGGCGTGGCCCCACAGCGCCTGGATTTCTGCGTCCTCGGTCACGCCATTGCTGCGTTCGCCTTCGGAGCGCAGCCACAGGCGATCGATGTCACCGCCAATCCAGCCCGATAAATCCCAGACCAGGGTGCTGCCGTCATCGGCGTCCTGCCATTCCAGTTTGTCGGCGAGGAAGAATGAATTGAACGTGCTGTCATGTACGTGGTGACCGGCGGGATCGGCATAC
This sequence comes from Pseudomonas sp. P5_B3, assembly GCF_056400405.1. NCBI lineage: Bacteria > Pseudomonadati > Pseudomonadota > Gammaproteobacteria > Pseudomonadales > Pseudomonadaceae > Pseudomonas > Pseudomonas sp. P5_B3. The sequence goes on from NZ_JBFULI010000029.1 coordinate 8,600, forward strand.
ACCGCAGCGCGATCGGCATCGGTGAGCACCGGGATCGGTGTGCGACTTTCGCTGGGCGCGGCGGGCTGCATCTGGCCCTCGTCCATGCCTTGCATCTGGCCGTGGTTCATCTGACTGTGATCCATGCCTTGCATGTCATCGCTGGCGGCCATCGCCGTCGAGGTCGCGAGTGCGAAAAAAAACGGGGTGAATCGAATCATGGGGTGCGCCTCATTCTTCCACGCGAACTTCACGGAACATGCCCATTTCCATGTGGTACAGGAGATGGCAGTGATAGGCCCAGCGGCCGAGCGCGTCGGCAGTGACCCGATAGCTGCGCCGGGAGCCCGGTGGCATGTCGATGGTGTGTTTGCGCACCATGAACTGGCCGTTCTCGTCTTCGAGGTCGCTCCACATGCCATGCAGGTGGATGGGGTGCGTCATCATCGTGTCGTTGACCAGCACGATCCGCAGCCGCTCGCCGTACTTGAGGCGTAGCGGCTCTGCATCAGAAAACTTCACGCCGTTGAATGACCAGGCGAATTTTTCCATGTGCCCGGTCAGGTGCAGTTCCAGGGTGCGGCCGGGCTCGCGGCCGTCCGGGTCTTCGAAGGTGCTGTGCAGGTCGGAGTAGGTGAGCACGCGGCGACCGTTGTTGCGCAGGCCCATGCCGGGGTCGTCGAGTTTCGGTGAGGTGGACATGGCTTGCATGTCCACCAGCGGGTTGTCGGTTTCCGAGGCCGGGTGGGATTGCATGCCGGGCATGTCGCCCATGGCCATGCTGCCGTGATCCATGCCCGCCATGCTGCCGTGGTCCATGCCGGCCATACCCATGCCGGCCATGCCCATGTCATCCATGGTCACCAGAGGGCGTGGGTCCAGTGGCGGCAGCGGCGCGACTAGTCCTGTCTTCACCGCCAGGGTGCCCCGTGCGTATCCGGTGCGATCCATCGCCTGGGCGAACAGGGTGTAGGCTGCTTCGGTCGGCTCGACGATGACGTCGAAGGTTTCCGCCACGGCAATGCGAAACTCGTCGACGCTCACCGGTTTGACGTGCAGGCCATCGGCGGCGACCACGGTCATTTTCAGGCCGGGGATGCGCACGTCGAAGTAGGTCATGGACGAGCCGTTGATGAAGCGCAGCCGCAGTTTTTCCCCCGGGCGGAACACCCCGGTCCAGTTCGTGTCCGGCGCCTGGCCGTTCAGCAGGTAGGTGTAAGTGGCGCCGCCGACGTCCGCGAGGTCAGTGGGGTTCATCTTCATCTCGGCCCACATCTTGCGGTCGGCGACGGTCGGCCCCCAGCCTTTTTCGCTGACGTCGTGGATGAAGTCGCCCACGGTGCGTTTGTTGAAGTTGTAGTAGTCGGACTGTTTTTTCAGGGTCTTCATCAGGCCGACCGGGTCTTCGTCGGTCCAGTCGCTGAGCATCACCACGTAGTCGCGGTCGTACTGGAACGGCTCCGGATCCTTGGCGTCGATCACCAGCGGGCCGTAGACGCCGGATTGTTCCTGAAAGCCCGAATGGCTGTGATACCAGTAGGTGCCGTTCTGCCGCACGGTGAACTGGTAGACGTACATGCCGCCCGGCTCGATGCCCTTGAAGCTCAGCCCCGGCACGCCGTCCATGTTGGTCGGCAGCAAGATGCCGTGCCAGTGAATGGAGGTGCTGTCCTTGAGTTTGTTGCGCACCCGCAGCGTCACCGTTTCGCCTTCACGCCAGCGCAGCAGCGGGCCGGGAATGCCGCCGTTGATGGTCGTGGCGGTGCGCGGGTTACCGGTGAAATTCGCCGGAGATTCGCCGATGAACAGATCGAAGTCGCTGCCCGCCAACACCTGCGGTTCGCCGGGACTGCTGATCGCCCAGACCGGCGTGCGCCATAACCCGAGGCCGCCGAAGAGCCCGCTGATGGCCAGCCCTTTGACGAAGGTGCGTCTTGATGTGTGGGAGTGCATGCCGTGTGTTCCGCCCGTCAGCCTGTGAACTTGTCGACGAGGCTAACGGGCGGTGCCTTTCAGCAGGCTGAGGCGGGGATTACAGTTTTGACAGGTAAGGGCATTGCTTACTGGCGTGAAGTGGACTTTTCCCTTGAAGCCACGGTGTCGCTGCCACAGTTGATGTAGGAAGACGACTTCAACCAGCGCTGGTCCGGGTAGTAGGAGAACAACAGCTGCCCGTCCTTCATCGAATCGATCAGACGATGGGCAATCGCCGGTCTGACGGCCGGGCAACCCAGGCTGCGACCGATCCGGCCATTGGCTCGGGCCAGCACCGGGCTGACATAGGGCGCGCCGTGAATGACGATGGCCCGGTCAAAGGCGTTATCGTTGAAGCCTGGCTCCAGGCCTTCCATGCGCAGCGAGTAACCGTTCTGGCCGCGGTAGCTCTCTTGTGTGCGGAACAGGCCGAGGCTGGTGGCGTGGCTTTCATTCTGGTTGGAGAACAGCGTGGCCATGTTTTCACCGCTGTTGCGGCCATGGGCGACCAGTTCGTGAAACAGCAACTTGCGCCGTTTAAGGTCGAAGACCCACAGACGTTGTTCGGTCGAGGGCAGGGAATAATCGATCACCGCCAGTCTTTGGGCGGGGGCGACACCTTGGGCGCGGCTGCATTGGGTCGCGCGAACGGCCAGGGCAATCACTTTGGCGTCGGCGCCTGGTGCGGCTTTGACCAGCGCGTTTTCAAGCGAATCGGCGTAGGCTGACGTTACTGAAAGGCACGTCAGTAAAATGGCAAATAAAGGGCCAAAGCGGTTTAGCGCCATAGTCGGGTCTCATCATGATAATTTCGAGTCTAGCTAGCGGCGAGCGGAAAGCTAGCCGTTTGAAACGGGGGATTAAGGATTATCCATGGTGCAATTAACAAGGTCATTCGTCATAAGCCGCATATTTTTTATGGGCTTTCTGATCAGCGGTGCGACGTTTGGGCAAACTTCGCCGATTGAGCCGGTATCTGCGGCAAGCAGCACAATCGATGCCGCAGCGCCCGACGATGCGGTCGGCCAGGCGATTCAGGCAACACTGGAACCGCTGCGCTCGGCCTTTCCGCCGTTGCTCACTTCCAGGCGCCATCAGCGCGTGGATGTCAGCCGGGTGGTGCTGGATTTCTATATGCATCGCAACTATCGCGCGGCGTGGACAGACGATCGTGATGTGGCCCAGTTGCTCAAGAGTCTTGAAGACACCCGGATCGACGGCCTGAATCCGGCGGATTTTCGCATCAGCGAGCTAACCCAGGCCCATGAGTCGCTGGCAGCGGCCGTGCCTTCCACGGCGCAACGGGCGATGTTCGACATGGCGGCGACCCGCACGTTCATCACCGCGCTGCTGCAACTGCGGCGGGGCAAGGTCGATCCGTCGCGGCTGGACATTCACTGGAATTTCGAGCCTGCCGGCGGCGCTGCCCGCGGGGACATGAACAACCTGTTCGCCGCCCTCGATGCCCATGACGTGGCGCGTGCCTTTGCCGAGGCGCCTCCTCAGGAAGAGATTTACCGCAACTTGCGTGAGGGCCTGGCCCGGTTGCGCCAGGTCCGTGATGCGGGCGGCTGGCCGAAAGTCACTGAAGGGCAATCGCTCAAGCCCGGCATGGACGGCGTGGCTGTCGCACAATTGCGTGCGCGTCTGGTGGCGGGCGGATATCTGGACCCGCACCTGTCGAAAAAGGCCGGTTACGACGACAAGGTCATTGCCGCGGTGAAGAAGTATCAGACCGAGCAATACCTGGGGGCTGATGGCGTGGCGGGGGCGGCGACGCTGGCGGCACTGAACGTGCCGGTCGAGGCGCGGATCGATCAGGTGCGGGTCAACATGGAGCGCGCCCGGTGGCTGCTGTACAAGCTTCAGGGCACGTTCGTGATCGTCGATATCGCCGGATACAAGGTGGCGATGTACCGCGACGGTCAGCCGATCTGGCGTTCGCGGGTGCAAGTCGGTAAACCGGTGCGCAGTACGCCGGTGTTCCAGGCCGAAATCACCTACATCACGTTCAACCCGACCTGGACCGTGCCGCCGACCATTCTCAAGCAGGACGTGATTCCAAAAGTCCAGAACGATCCGGGCTATCTGGAGGCCAACCGGATTCGCGTACTTGATCGCGAAGGCAATGTGCTCGATCCGTCGAGCGTTGACTGGAGCAACCCGCGAGGCATCCACCTGCGTCAGGATGCCGGGCCCGACAGTTCGCTGGGGCAGGTGGCGATCCGCTTCCCCAACGACTATGCGATTTACCTGCATGACACGCCGCACCGCGAACTGTTTGCCAAAACGGTTCGGGCCACCAGTTCAGGCTGCATCCGCGTGGAAAACCCGTTGCAACTGGTCGAGTTGTTGTTCAACGACCCGGTGCGCTGGAACAGCGCCGGCATTCAGAAGCAGTTGGCCAATGGCAGGACCGAGAATATCCAGCTACCGGTGAAAGTGCCGGTGCTGTTGGCTTACTGGACCGTGGACCTGAGCAAGGACGGGCGGGTGACATTCAAGCCCGATATTTATGATTACGACGCCAGGGTGCTGCAAGGCTTGAGCCAGCCTACGAAGTTGCCCGCCCTGGATTTGCGTCGTGCAGAGGTACCGCTGGTGGTGAAGGGGCAGAACCAACAGTAATGAATCACACCCCGGACCTTGTAGGAGCGAGCCTGCTCGCGATGGACTCAAGAACGCCGCGTTTAGCCAGTAAGTACGCGTTATCGTTAACGACCATCGCGAGCAGGCTCGCTCCTACAGAGGACCACATTCGCTTAACTGAACAGCATTGCGTACCTACTGGATTTGCGTCGTGCAGAGATGCCGCTGGTGGTGAAGGGGCAGAACCAACTGTAACCAGCGGTTGGAAAAAGGGCGACTTTGGAACGTAATGCCGATCAGTCTGAACACTGCAATCCYTGTGGGAGCGAGCTTGCTCGCGATGACGGTCGCACATTCAAAATCAATGTGTCTGACAGTCCGCCATCGCGAGCAAGCTCGCTCCCACAAGGTTTGCGGTGTTCAAATGCTTGACCGACTGGCATCAGCCTCTAAAGCGCCAGCCCTTGTTGCACCACTGCCAGCAGATCGCTTTCCGTCAGCGCCACCGCATCCAGCTGCGCTGTGGCCTGCTCGATCGTTTGTAGCCACCAGTGTGTTTCACCGTGTTCGTCCACGGTGCGCAACAGGGCGAGTTCATTGCCTGTCGTGTGGATCTCGACCCGCCCATCGCCATCTGCTGTGAAGCGCGCAACCGGGTCAAAGGTGAGGCTGTGCCCGTTGCCGGCAATCACCAACTGGTCAATGGCGTAGTTGTAAGAGTCGCCATTGGGGTGGCTCTCGAACACGTGGGTGGGGTTGCGCCGCAGGACCAGGCCCGCTTCGGTCAAGGGCAGCAGCCAGGTTTCTATCCGTTGATACAGTTCGTAGACCTGGCCCGGCCAGGCATCGATCGCCTGATCCGCACTGGTAAGCCGTGTCTGTTTCAATTTTGCCGCGAGCTCGTCTGCCTTGCTCATGTCGATTCCCTGTGTGGAGTTCAGACTAATCGTAGCTCGTAGATGCGGGGGCGCGCTTGCCTTGGGTCATGTTTGCGGCACAGGGCAGGTGTGGTACCACTGGGCAAATGGCCGCCATTTGTCATGGATAACCCCGTAAACTACGGCCCACAAAGATTGAGGGCTTTGGGTCGGTGCCCATGCCTTGCCCCCGACAGGATGAACTTTTGCCCACAGGCTTGAACAATCCGGACCACGCCCCTGGCGTCGCATTGAAACGCATACCGCTGCGCAAGGCCGCGGTGTTGTTCATTGCCACGGTGTGTCTGTGCCTGTGCGGTTTGCTCTACCTGCAACTGGAACAGTCTCGTCAACATGATCTGAGCGACGCGCAAGTGGCGTCTTCGAACCTGACGCGGGCCATGGCGCAGCAAGCCGAAGACACCTTCATGAAGGCCGACCTGGTGCTGACCAGTCTGGTGGACTGGATTCAGGTCGACGGTTTCGGCCCGGACCAGCGACCACGCTTGCAGCAGACGTTCGCCCGGCGGGTGCAGGCGCTGGATCAGTTGCACGGCATCCTGCTGTTCGACCAAAAGGGCCAGTGGGTGGTGACCTCGTTTGAAAACCTGCCCCGGGGTGCCGGGGTCGCGGACCGTGAATACTTCAAGTATCACCAGCAGAACGTATCGTCGGTGGCGCATATCGGCCCGGCCATCCGCAGTCGGGAAAACGGCGAGTGGATCATTCCGGTTTCCAAACGGGTCAACGACAGGAACGGGCATTTCCAGGGCGTGCTGCTGGCCGGCATCAAGATGTCGTACTTCGACCAGTTCTTCAAAAGTTTCAGCCTCGACGACAATGGCTCGATGTTTCTCGGCTTGACCGATGGCACATTGTTGGCGCGTCGACCTTTTGTAGAGGCGCAGATCGGCGTGTCGCTGGCCCAGACCGAGATTTTCCAGAAGTTCCTGCCGCTGACCACCTCCGGCAATGCGCTGTTCACCTCCATCATCGATGGTGTGACACGCATGTACAGTTACCGACAGCTGGAGGCCTATCCGTTGGTGGTCGCCGCTGCGTCGTCCACGGAATCCATTCTCGCGGACTGGTACGACACGGCGTTTCACTCCAGCCTCATCGTAGCCCTGGTATTGCTGGGCGTAGGATTGTTCGGGTGGGTGTTCCTGCATCAGGTGCGTGTTGGAGAGCGGGTCGAGGCGGATTTGCGCAGGGCCCAGCAAGCACTGGAGCTGATCGCCACTCACGACAGCCTGACCGGGCTGGCCAACCGCCGACTGTTCGAGCGGGCGCTGGGCATCGAGTTCGGGCGCGGCGCCCGGCAGGCCAGCCCCTTGAGCCTGATCATGCTCGATATCGATTACTTCAAGCGCTACAACGATACCTACGGCCATGTGGTGGGGGATCACTGCCTGGCCGAAGTGGCACGGGCGCTGAAGAGTTGCTGCCACCGCAAGGCCGATCTGGCGGTGCGTTACGGCGGTGAAGAGTTTGCGGTGCTGCTGCCCGACACCGACATCCACGGGGCCATGACGATTGCCGAGCAGATCCGCCGCAGCGTCATTGACAAGAGCATCAGCCACACCGGCTCGCCCAATGGCTACGTTACGGTCAGTCTGGGTTGCTATTCGTTCGTGCCGTCGGGGCGTGACAGCATGGACGTGTTTGTCGAACGGGCGGATGCGGCGTTGTATCAGGCCAAGCGTTCGGGGCGAAACCGCGTGGCAACGTTGTCGATGGCCGGTGGAGTCGAGGCGTTGATGCGCTCCGATCGTTGAAGTGCTTTTCCTGCCGCTGGTCCGCCTCTAGGGCCTGGCGGAATTGATCGTCTAGAGTTCCGTTAGCGCTGCCGAATCCGGCAGGCTCCCCCTCGCACGGACGATCGCCAACATGTTGCTACCGCAAGCGTTGACAGCCGTTGCTCTGACCGTCGCAGCCGCTGCCATCTTCCCGCTGGCCAGCCACGCGCAATCGAAAATCACCGCCGAAGAAGCTCACGCAATCGGCGTGGATGCCTACATCTATTTTTACCCGCTGCTGAGCATGGACATTACCCGCAAGCAATTCACCAACATCGAACCGGGCAAGGAATTCGGCAAAGGCCCGATGAACATGTTTGTGAGTGTGCCGCAGTACCCGCCTGCCGAGTTCAAAGGGGTGGTGCGCGCTAATTTCGACACCTTGTATTCGATTGCCTGGCTGGATTTGACCAAGGAACCGATGGTGATCGCCGCGCCGGATACCGACGGGCGTTTCTACCTGTTGCCGATGCTCGATATGTGGACTGACGTGTTCGCGTCGCCGGGCTGGCGCACCACGGGCACCAAGGCCGGGCAATTTTTGGTGACGCCGCCGGGGTGGACCGGCACGGTGCCCGCCGGGATGAGTCATCTGCTGGCACCCACGCCCTTTGTCTGGGTCATCGGCCGTACCAAGACCGACGGTGCGGCGGATTACGCGGCGGTGCACAAGATCCAGGCCGGCTACACGGTGACGCCGTTGTCCCGCTTGGGCAAGGAGCCTGAAGCCGTTACCGTGAAAATCGACCCGGCGGTGGACATGAAAACGCCGCCGAAGATTCAGGTCGACTCCATGTCGGCTGCCAATTACTTCACCTACGCTGCCGAACTGCTGAAGGTGAACCCGCCGCACAGCACCGACCAGCCAATGCTGGCGCAGCTCAAGCGTATCGGCATCGAAGCCGGCAAGCCGTTCGACATGGACGCGCTGGACCCGCAGATCCAGGCCGCGCTGCAAACGGTGCCGCAGGATGCGCAGGCCTTGATGACCTGGAAGGTGCCGACCCTGGCGCGGGAGGTCAATGGCTGGTCGATGAACACCGACACCATGGGCGTCTACGGCAACTACTACCTCAAGCGCGCCATCGTTACGCAAGTGGGGCTCGGTGCCAACCTGCCCGAGGATGCGATTTATCCGTTGAACATCGGCGACAGCAACGGCAAGTCTCTCGATGGTGCGAACAAATACGTGCTGCATTTCAGCAAGGACGAGACGCCGCCGGTGAGCGCCTTCTGGTCGATCACCCTGTATGACCCGGAAGGTTTCCAGGTCGGCAACTCGCTCAATCGTTTTGCGGTCAGTAGCTGGATGCCGTTCAAGGCCAACGCCGATGGCTCGCTGGACCTCTATTTCCAGAACGAAAGCCCCGGCAAGGATCTGGAGGCCAACTGGCTGCCGGCACCCAAAGGGCCGTTCAACCTGACCATGCGTCTGTACGGCCCGAAAGCCGAGGCGCTGAATGGCAAATGGAACCCGCCGGCGGTCAAGCCGATGTAAGCCTCAGGTGACAAAAAGCAGGCAATGACTGTACCTCATCGGCTGCTTTTGCCTGTCCAGCTGCCCGTCCCGCCACCCGCGCCACCGGTTCCACCTCCGGGGGCGCCGGTTCCACCACCCGCGCCGCTACCCGGACCATTGACTCCGGTGCTGCCGATTGACGAGCCGGGGCCATGACTGCGGCTGTAGTCACCCGAGGGTGCGCCGGGCCTGTTGTTGTCTGGCAGCATGGTTGAGTTGCGGGTGGCGCCCGAAGTCGTACCGGTCGCGCCAGTGCCAGTGCCAGTGCCATTGCCGGACGCCGCCAAGGTAGCCAGGGGCGTTGCCGACAACAATCCCGCCAAGAGTAGCGAAGTCATTCTGATGTTCATCATGGTCGTCTCCAGGGATGAGTCGTTACCTGATGCTTGTGTAGGGGCTGCGCAAGCGCCGTTGAATGTTTCATTTCCGGTGATTGGCTAAATCAATTGTCGTCGGCAGTGCTTGATCCCGTATACATAGCGGCCACTGGCGGAGCAATCCGCCGCTTGCGTGCAAAAGGATTGAACGATGAGCGAGCCACGCCTGACTGACCGTGCTTTGTATCTGCAACGCCTGGGCTTCGATGCACCTCCGGCACCGACCCTGGAAACCTTGCGCCAACTGCAACTGCGCCATACCGGCGTTTTCCCGTTTGAAAACCTCACCACATTATCCGGCGAACCGGTGCTGATCGACTTGCCGTCTATCGAGCAGAAGGTCTTGCATGACGGTCGTGGCGGTTACTGCTACGAACTCAACAACCTGTTTCTGGCCTTGCTTCAAGCGCTGGGTTTCGACGCCCGTGCCATCAGCGGCCGGGTGGTGATGGGCCAGCCGGAGGGCGCCTGGACTGCCCGGACCCATCGCTTGAGCCTGGTCATCATCGATGACGTGCGCTACATCACCGACGTCGGCTTCGGCGGCATGGTACCGACCGCGCCGCTGTTGCTCGATTCCCGCGCCGAACAACTCACCCCTCACGAGCCGTATCGCATCGACCTGCACGTCGACGGCTTTACCCTGCGCGCCAACGTTGCGGGGGAATGGCGAGCAATGTACATCTTCGACCTGCAACGCCAGGAAGATATCGATTTTGCCGTGGGCAACTGGTACGTCTCGACCCACCCCGAGTCGTCTTTCGTCAAGCAGTTGATGGTGGCGCGCACCGGGGAAGGGTGGCGGCGTACGCTCAACAACGGCAACTTCGCGATTCACCGGATTGGCCAGGACAGCGAGCGGCGGGAGGTGACGGATGTGCAGGAACTGATTGGCCTGCTGGGTAGCGAGTTCGGCATTCGCGTACCGGAACAGGCGCAATTGGCGCGGACGCTGGAACGATTGATCGCAGCGCCGCAATAGCGAGCCGATCGTAGACATCAACAAGGGCTGATCCGATTGATCGGCCCTTGGTGTTTCAGGGCCGAACACCCGGCTCCATCACCCGTTGAATTTCGCGCAAGGCCTCTGCCAGTTTCTGCTCCAGGCCCTTGAGTTCGGCAGGGGTGARGGTTTTTTTCAGGTGTGTGGTCTTGCCTTCGTTGAGCAGGGCCCGGCGCAACGTATTGTTGATCGCCGTCTGGTAACCGTATCCCTCGTTTTCTGCCAGGGCCCGGGCGGCTTCGATGACCGCGTCATCGAGCATGATGGTAATGCGGGTCTTGCCTTTGGCGGGCACCACGGCCCCGCGCCTGGCGTTGCTGAAATCGTATTCGTCTTTCATCGGTCATGCCTCCAGGTACTGACGGCGCTCGCTTTTGGTGGCGATGCGCGCGGAAATGATTCGAACGAAATTCGGATCGCGATGGGTGTACGCGACGACCAGCAATCGACCTTTGGCATCCAGCCCCAGGGTGATCCAGCGTTGTTCATCATGGTGGTTGTCCTCGATGGTCAGCGCTCGTTCGTCTTGGAATACCGGTTCAGTCTCTGCGAGGCTGATGCCTTGGTGCTTGAGTTTGTTGGCTGCGTTCTTTGCCTTGTGGACCTGAATTTCGAATGTCTTCATTATGCATACTTTATATGTATAAAAAAGGGGCGGGCCTTACCGATGGTCGCCAGGAATTCGAAAGACTAGTCAGCACCCGAGTTTGGACAGGGAGGGATGTATTTCAAGGTTTTTTGGCGGGGCCTGGAGGGTGGGTAGCAGGTGGAAATGGACAGGTATCCATTTTGTGACTGATAAGTTGTATACAACTCTATAGACATTTGTCACGACTATTGAATACAGTGTGCGAATAACAAAAACCAGGGAACCCCCTACCATGAAAACGCCCCATGTTTCACACCAACGGCCCGAGGACGAAAATCTTGGGATCGGCGCGAATATGGCTTATGGCCTGCAACATGTTCTAACCATGTATGGCGGTATTGTCGCGGTGCCATTGATCATCGGCCAGGCGGCCGGGCTCTCGCCGGCGGACATCGGTTTGTTGATTGCTGCTTCATTGTTTGCGGGGGGGCTGGCAACGTTGCTGCAAACCCTGGGTTTACCGTTTTTTGGTTGTCAATTGCCGCTGGTACAGGGCGTGTCCTTCTCCGGCGTCGCGACCATGGTGGCGATTGTCAGCAGTGGCGGGGAGGGCGGGTTTCAGTCGGTGTTGGGTGCGGTGATAGCGGCGTCCCTGATCGGATTGCTGATAACCCCGGTGTTCTCGCGTATCACCAGGTTCTTCCCGCCGCTGGTGACCGGCATCGTGATTACCACCATCGGCCTGACGCTGATGCCGGTAGCCGCGCGCTGGGCCATGGGCGGCAACAGCCATGCACCGGAATTCGGCAGCGTGGCGAACATCGGCCTGGCGGCGGTAACGCTGGTGCTGGTGCTGCTGCTGAGCAAAATCGGCAGTGCGACCATCTCCCGCCTGTCGATTCTGCTGGCCATGGTGATCGGCACGATCATCGCGGTGTTCCTCGGCATGGCGGATTTCTCGTCCGTAACCCAGGGCCCGATGTTCGGCTTCCCGACGCCGTTCCACTTCGGCATGCCGACCTTTCACTTCGCTGCGATCCTGTCGATGTGCATCGTGGTGATGGTGACGCTGGTGGAGACCTCGGCGGACATTCTGGCCGTCGGTGAGATCATCGGCACCAAGGTCGATTCCAAGCGCCTGGGCAACGGTCTGCGCGCCGACATGCTGTCGAGCATGTTCGCGCCGATCTTCGGTTCGTTCACCCAGAGCGCCTTCGCCCAGAACGTCGGCCTGGTGGCTGTCACCGGCATCAAGAGCCGCTACGTGGTGGCCACTGGCGGTCTGTTCCTGGTGATCCTCGGCCTGCTGCCGTTCATGGGCCGGGTTATCGCCGCCGTGCCGACCTCGGTACTGGGTGGCGCCGGCATCGTGCTGTTCGGCACTGTTGCGGCCAGCGGCATTCGGACCTTGTCCAAGGTCGACTACCGCAACAACGTCAATCTGATCATTGTCGCCACCTCCATCGGCTTCGGCATGATCCCGATCGCGGCGCCGAACTTCTACGATCACTTCCCAAGCTGGTTCGCGACCATTTTCCATTCGGGCATCAGCTCGTCAGCGATCATGGCTATCGTGCTGAACCTGACCTTCAACCATCTCACCGCCGGTAACTCTGACCAGCAATCGGTGTTTGCGGCCGGTACCGAGCGGGTGCTGCGTTATCAGGATCTGGCGGCGTTGCGCGAAGGGGACTACTTCAGCGACGGTAAACTGCACGATTGCGACGGCAAGGAGATTCCGGTGGTCGAGGTGGATCACGGGCATGGCGAGCCACGCGCGGCGCACTTAAAAAGCAGCGAGCATGTCTGACGTTCACGGAGACTGAAAAAAGGGCCGATCTGTTGAATAGACAGATCGGCTTTGTGACTATAAAACTAATCGGTCACAAGTTGTCAGTCTTCGATAGGGTGAGTAAGCTGTGCTCATGAATCAGCCATCAATATCTTCATCTTCGCCCAGCCCCCGTGGCCCAGCCGATCACGACATTCGAGACCAGATTGTCGCGGCGGCCAATGAGCATTTCAGTCAGTACGGCTACGGCAAAACCACGGTTTCCGACCTGGCCAAGGCCATCGGATTTTCAAAGGCCTACATCTACAAATTTTTTGATTCCAAGCAGGCGATCGGTGAAGCCATCTGCGCAAATTGCCTGGCAGAAATCGTCGCGGCTGTGGAGCAGGCTGTCAATGTAGAAGACCTGTCGCCGACGGAGCGCTTTCGACGCTTGGTCAAGACGGTGATCGCCACAGGTGTGAATCTGTTCTTCAACGACCGAAAACTCTATGACATTGCAGCGTTCGCGGCGTCGGAAAGCTGGCCCAGTACGCAGGCTTATGACGCACGGATCAAACACTTCGTGTTGCAAATCGTGCGGGAAGGGCGAGAAATTGGCGAATTTGAACGCAAGACTCCGCTGGACGAGACGGTAGAATCGATACATCTCGCGCTGCGGCCATTCGTCAATCCTTTGCTGTTGCAGTACAACCTCGATTTCGTCGAGCAAGCGCCCACGCTCACCTCCAACCTCATCTTGCGTAGCCTCATGCCTTGACCTTCGGCTAAACGGTTACGGCATACCCGGGTCAGCACCCGATCATCAAAACGGCTTCTCACTTTGCCCTTCTTCCCATCTTTCGAAGGGCATTTTATTTATATGATTTGTGACTATTGACTGAATTGGTCACATGAATAAGTATGGGGATCCGTCGCTTCTACTGCTTCATCTCAGTGATACCCATAGAGTTCAAACAATGAAAACAATATTGCTCAAGAGCCCATTGGGCCTTGCTGTCGTGCTCGCATCCTCAAGCGTTTTTGCAAGCGGCTTCGCTCTCAATGAACAAAGCATCAGTGGGATGGGATCCGGGTTTGCCGGTCGCTCCTCCTCCGCTGAAGATGCGAGCACGGTCTTCGGTAATCCCGCGGGAATGTCCCGCTTGAAAAGAGAGCAGGTCAGCGTGGGGGCGGCGACTCTTTTCGCGAAGTCCGACATAAGCCAGACCCGCAGTACATTCGGAGGTCAGGAAGATGGTGATATGGTGCCCACGACCACGGTGCCTATGGGTTACTACGTCAAACCCATCGATGAGCATTGGGCGTTCGGTGTTGGTTTTTATGTACCGTTCGGTCTGATGACCGATTATGGCAGCGGTTATGCCGGGCGTTACTACGCCAACAAAAGCGAGGTCACGACACTTACGTTCCAGCCCACCGTCAGCTATGCCTTTAACGACAAGGTTTCGATCGGGTTCGGTCCCACCATCAACCGTATCAGCGGTGAGATATCCGGGATGGTGCCCAACCCACTCAGTCCTGGTCGCAACGACGGAAAACTCAAAAGCACTGGCGACGACACGGCCCTCGGTTTCAACGCCGGTATCCTGGTGCAGGCTACAGACCGAACCCGTTTGGGCATGACCTACCATTCCAAAGTCAGTTATCAACTGGATGCCAAGACCAAGGTCACTGACGGCATCTTTAGCGTGTTGGGGGTCAGCGGCCGGAGTTATGACGCTTCGCTGGATGTGAATACACCAGAGTCAGTGGATTTCTCGGTGACTCATCAGCTTGATAACGACTGGACCCTCTACTTGGGGAGCACCTGGACTCGCTGGAGTCGCTTCAAGGAATTAACCATCGAGAACACAGGTTTACCCCCTGCGTTGAGCGGCGCGCTGGGCACCATTACCGAAGAACAGAATTGGCACGATACATGGGCACACGCTATTGGTACGGCGTACCAACTGAATAACCAATGGGTACTTCGCGCAGGTTTTTCGGTTGATCAGTCGCCCACCAACAACACAAACCGGGGGCCACGCATTCCTACAGGCGACCGGAAGGTTATCAGCTTCGGTGCTGGCTGGACTCCGGCGGACAACGTCACGATCGATGTTGCTTATTCCTACCTGTGGGAGGAGAGCGTGCAGGTCAACCAGACCTCGCCGACCAGAGGTGCATACGGTGCCAAATACAAGAACAGTGCGAGCGGGCTCGGTGCTTCCGTCAGTTACCGCTTCTAGTTGAATGCCGTTACACGATGAGTGTCCGGTCGGGAGCACGTCACCTTATCAGCTCATCGTGTCGCAACAGCCTGGGCTTCAGGAGGTTGCCAGTCACCACCCAGCGACTTGAATGCCGCAACCGCCGCTCGTGCCGATTCCGTTCGTGCTTGCGCCCGGGCATCAGAAGCCTGCAGCATCGTCTCGTCAGCGTGCAGGACATCGATCAGGCTGGCGGTGCCATTCTCATAGGCAATGAACGACGATTGGCGAGCCTGTGTCAGAGACGCCTCTCCAGCGGTGAGGATGGTTGCTTGAGCTTCCCGATTCACCAGTGAGGACAACGCGTTCTCGACATCCTCGGTGGCGCGCAGCACAGACTGACGGTAAGCGGCCAGGGTTTCGGCTTCCTGTCCCTTGGCCTGGTCGATTTCGGCGTTTATGCGACCGAAGTCGAAGAGTCTCCGGCGCAGTCCCAATACGCCCGCCGACTGGCTGGCGCCGCCGGTAAAAAGGTTGCCTGCGGATACAGCCGTGGCACTGCCCAGCAATGCGCTAAGGGAGAATTTCGGGTAGTACTCGGCAATCGCCTCCCCGATGCGTGCGTTTGAGGCCGCAAGACGGCGCTCAGCCACAATGAGATCTGGCCGGCGGCGCAGCAAATCGGCCGGCGTTCCCATCGCCTTTATCTGCGGCGCTACAGGAATGCTCCCCGCACTTGCCAGTTGCGTACCGATCATTGCCAGGCGTTGAGTTCAACACCTGGCCGAGCGGCGTCTCGATTGACTGGTAGGAGCGCGCGGCCTGTCCGCTGATGTTCCCAGAGGGGAGTAGAGCGGCATTTGCAGCACCTAGTCCGGCCCGCGCCTGCGTGACTCGCGCCGACGCTTGCGCCAGGTCCAGATTCTGCTCAAGCGCCTTGGAGATGAAGTCGGTCAGCACTGGATCACCAAAGCCTTCCCACCAGGCTACAAGGCTGGTCGACGTCGCTCCACGCCGCTGTTCGACAGAAGGCTGACCCAGGTAACGATCCGAAAGCGGAGCGTCTGGACGATGGTAGTCCGGACCGACCGCGCAACCTGCCAATAAGCTGGCGCTGACCAAAAGAGCAATTGGACGGAGGGGAGGCATTGAGATTCCTTCAATAGAGGATGTTTGTGACCATGTCACGTAATAGTCACGCTCTGTCAATTAAGGTGATTTGAGCATATTTTTGGTTTTTCTCATGGATAACGGCGGTTCCATGTTGAGCTTGAGAATCTGGATGTTCCATGGTTTGTGACTATTGACACATATAGTCACTAGGCTGAGAATGTGGCGCTCGTCCTATTTTCAAGTAAGGGAACCTATGCGCCGGCTTCGACCTTTCTCCATTGCCGCTTGCTTGTTGCCTCTCGTCCTGACGGCATGTGGCGACTCATCCACCGTTGAAGATCCGCGCACGCATGCCCCTCTGGTCAGGTCCGCAGCGGTTCAGGGTTCCTCCGACGCCTCACGTTCTTTCACTGGTGTCGTGGCTGCCCGCGTCCAGGGCGATCTGGGTTTTCGGGTATCAGGCAAGGTGCTTGAGCGTCTGGTTGACACCGGTCAAACCGTTAAACGTGGTCAGCCACTCATGCGCCTTGACCCAATCGACCTGGGGTTGCAGGCGCGAGCACAGCAAGAGTCAGTCATAGCCGCTCGGGCCCGAGCCAAACAGACAGCAGATGACGAGGCTCGATATCGCAACCTGGTCGCCGCAGGTGCTATTTCCGCATCGGCCTATGACCAGATCAAAGCCGCAGCGGATACCGCAAAGGCGCAGCTTGGCGCCGCTGAAGCGCAGGCTGATGTAGCCCGCAATGCTTCTGGTTATGCGGTGCTGTTGGCGGATTCCGACGGCGTGGTGGTGGAGACGCTCGCCGAGCCCGGACAAGTCGTCAGCCCGGGACAGCCTGTGGTTCGACTGGCGCGGGCAGGGCAGCGCGAAGCCATCGTGCACCTGCCCGAGACGTTGCGCCCCGCAGCAGGATCCACCGCGCAGGCGACGCTTTATGGCAATGCCACGGATGCTGTTACAGCGAAGCTGAGGCTGCTTTCTGACTCGGCCGACCGAATGACACGTACCTTCGAGGCGCGGTATGTGCTTGAGGGCGCGCTGGCCAATGCACCGATAGGTTCGACCGTCACGCTTCGGATCGCTGAAGGCTCCACGCAAGGGCAGGGGCTGCAAGTACCGATCGCTGCCGTTTATGACCCAGGCCAAGGCACTGGCGTGTGGGTCATCGCCGGTACACCGGCGAAGGTGGCCTGGCGACCTGTACAAGTCCTGGGCTTGAGCGATGACACAGTGCGAGTCGCGGGTGACCTCAAGGTCGGCGAGCAGATCGTAGCGTTAGGCGCACATCTGTTGCGCGAAGGTGAAGAGGTGAGATTGCCTCAACAGGATGACGTCAAAGTTGCCGGGGGTCGTCCATGAGCGAGGGGCGCTTCAATCTTTCCGCGATCGCCGTTCGTGAGCGCTCTATCACGGTGTTTCTGATCTTCCTGATTGCCGTTGCGGGCATCTTGTCGTTCTTTCAGCTGGGGCGTGCGGAAGATCCTCCGTTTACGGTCAAGCAGTTGACGGTCATTACCGCGTGGCCGGGCGCCACGGCGCAGGAGATGCAGGATCAGGTAGCAGAGCCACTTGAAAAACGCCTGCAAGAACTGAAATGGTACGACCGCACGGAAACCTATACCCGTCCTGGCCTTGCTTTCACGATGGTGTCGCTGCTCGATAGTACGCCGCCCTCGCAAGTGCAGGAGGAGTTCTATCAGGCGCGTAAAAAGCTCGACGACGAGGCCAGGAAGCTGCCGGCAGGTGTCATCGGGCCAATGGTCAACGACGAGTTTTCGGACGTGACATTTGCGCTTTTCGCCCTGAAAGCCAAAGGCGAGCCGCAGCGACTGTTGGTGCGTGATGCAGAGTCGTTGCGCCAACAACTGTTGCATGTGCCGGGCGTGAAGAAGGTCAACATTATTGGGGAGCAGCCCGAACGTATCTTTGTTTCCTTTTCCCATGATCGGCTGGCCACCTTGGGCGTATCTCCTCAGGACATCTTTGCCGCGCTGAATAATCAAAACGTGCTCACGCCCGCGGGTTCGATCGAAACCAATGGGCCACAGGTCTTCCTCCGGCTGGATGGCGCCTTCGATAAGGTGCAAAAGATTCGTGACACACCCATTGCGGTTCAGGGGCGCACGCTCAAACTCTCTGACGTGGCGACGATCGAACGTGGTTATGAAGATCCGGCAACCTTTCTCGTGCGCAATAACGGTGAAGAGGCCTTGTTGCTGGGGATCGTGATGCGTGAGGGCTGGAACGGCCTTGACCTCGGCAAGGCGTTGGACGCGGAGACGGTCAAGATAAATGAAGGCATGCCTTTGGGCATGACGCTCTCCAAGGTCACCGATCAATCTGTAAATATCAGTTCGGCCGTCGGCGAGTTCATGGTCAAATTTTTCGTCGCGCTGCTTGTGGTGATGCTTGTCTGCTTTCTCAGCATGGGCTGGCGTGTAGGCGTTGTGGTCGCTGCGGCTGTGCCATTGACGTTGGCCGTGGTGTTTGTGGTGATGGCGGCCACTGGAAAGAACTTTGACCGTATTACCCTCGGCTCGTTGATTCTGGCGCTCGGACTGCTGGTGGACGACGCCATCATCGCTATCGAAATGATGGTGGTGAAAATGGAAGAGGGCTACGACCGCATCAAAGCTGGCGCGTATGCCTGGAGTCATACGGCCGCGCCGATGCTTTCCGGTACGCTGGTGACGGCTATCGGCTTTATGCCCAACGGCTTCGCGCAATCGACAGCCGGCGAGTACACCAGCAACATGTTCTGGATCGTGGGCATTGCCCTGATTGCCTCCTGGGTGGTTGCGGTCGCTTTTACCCCATACCTGGGGGTGAAGATGCTGCCGAACATCAAGAAAGTCGAGGGTGGTCACGCGGCCATCTACAACACCCCCAACTACAACCGCTTCCGCCAGGTTTTGACGCGAGTCATCGCTCGCAAATGGCTGGTGGCCGGTACTGTCGTCGCTTCGTTTGTCGTGGCGATCCTCGGCATGAGCCTGGTCAAGAAGCAGTTCTTCCCTACCTCGGACCGTCCCGAGGTATTGATTGAAGTGCAAATGCCTTATGGGACCTCCATTGAGCAGACCAGCGCCACCACTGCCAAGATAGAGGCCTGGCTGCAAAAGCAGGGTGAGGCAAAAATCGTCACAGCTTATATCGGGCAAGGCGCGCCGCGTTTCTATTTGGCGATGGCGCCGGAACTCCCCGATCCGTCTTTCGCGAAGATTGTGGTGCTGACGGACAGCCAGGAGGAGCGCGAGACCCTCAAGTTCCGTATCCGCGAAGCGACAGCTGAGGGACTTGCCCCAGAAGCGCGTGTCAGGGTGACGCAGCTCGTTTTTGGGCCGTACTCGCCATTCCCTGTTGCCTACCGGGTGATGGGACCTGATCCGTCAAAGTTGCGCGAGATTGCGGGCCAGGTACAGGACGTGTTGCAGTCGAGCCCGATGATGAGAACCGTCAACACCGATTGGGGAGCGCTGACGCCGACGCTGCATTTCGCTCTGGATCAGGATCGCCTGGAGGCGGTGGGGTTGACGTCAAACTCAGTCGCGCAGCAACTGCAGTTCCTGCTGGCCGGAGTACCGATCACCGCGGTTCGTGAGGACATTCGCTCGGTGCAGGTGGTTGGTCGCGCAGCGGGTGATATCCGGCTCGATCCCGCCAAGATAGAAGGCTTCACGTTGGTGGGCGCGGCGGGTCAGCGGATTCCGTTGTCCCAGGTGGGAGCGGTCGATGTGCGTATGGAGGATCCGATCCTCCGACGTCGCGACCGCACGCCGACCATTACCGTGCGCGGCGACATTGCCGAAGGCTTGCAGCCACCGGACGTCTCGAGCGTGATCATGAAGGAGCTGCAGCCGGTCATCGACAAGCTGCCTGGCGGATACCGGATTGAGCAGGCGGGTGCCATCGAGGAGTCGGGAAAGGCCGGTAAAGCGATGTTGCCGTTATTCCCGATCATGATTGCCCTGACGCTGCTGATCATCATTGTCCAGGTGCGTTCGATCTCGGCAATGATCATGGTGTTCCTCACCTCGCCACTGGGGTTGATTGGTGTGGTGCCGACACTGCTTATCTTCCAGCAGCCGTTTGGTATCAACGCGCTGGTCGGCCTGATCGCCCTTTCGGGCATTTTGATGCGCAATACGCTGATTCTGATTGGGCAAATCCACCACAACGCGCAAGAAGGGCTGGACCCGTTTCACGCAGTGGTCGAAGCCACGGTACAACGTGCCCGCCCGGTACTGCTGACGGCGCTGGCGGCAATCCTGGCATTCATTCCGCTGACACACTCCGTCTTCTGGGGGACRCTGGCCTACACGCTGATCGGAGGCACCTTCGTCGGAACCATCATGACGCTGGTGTTCCTGCCAGCGATGTACGCCATCTGGTTCAAGATCCGTCCTGACAATACGGGTCAAACTGAAGCAGCGAATAAGCAGGCAAACCTGGTGGAGAGGACGCCACCCCGTCCTCTCGCCGCTCACCTGACCACAAAGCTGTAGGTCATATCCGACAGAACGCCAAAACGAAAAAACCCGCCTGAGAAGGCGGGTTTTTCGGTGGTTTCAGAGATTTTGAAAGCCTTCTCTGGAACCTTGTCTGGCTCCACGACCTGGACTCGAACCAGGGACCCAGTGATTAACAGTCACTTGCTCTACCAACTGAGCTATCGCGGAATGGCGCGTATCTTAATGATTCAAAAAGAGAAGTCAAGCATCGAATAACAATTGGAGCGAATCATCGGGACGGGCGGTGGTTTAGCGGCGATTGGCGGTTACCAGGATCGCCCCAGAGGTCTACCATGGCCGCCCGGAAGTGGTGACACGCGCTGCCGGCCATTCGCCGAAAAGGTATGCGCCATGAATCATTTGACCCTCACACCTCGATACCATGGGGTGCACCCATGAGCATCTCTCAGATCAGCCTGCCCAAAGGTGTCGGCCCCCACGCCGAAAAGTTGTTCGACGCCATCACTCAGGCCGGCACCGCTGAAGCATTGAGCCGCGCGGGTGGCAAGGCGGAAGGTTTCGTCCTCGGGCTGGAAAGCACCAAGGCGATCAAGAGTCAGATCGCCGAATCGCTCTACGTCGCCTATGACGATGCGGTCAGTCAGCGTGCGACCGAGCTGGCTTAACCGCCGAAGGTAATCGTGCCAAGCATCAGTTTGGCGTAGAGCGCCGTGGCGCCCAGTTGCACCAGCCATAGCGCCAGACCACCGAGAAAGACGCCAGCAGCGACTTGCATTACCAGGTTGTTGCCGCGTTTTGTCGGGGCGCGCGGGACGAAGTGATCCAGGTCATCCAGGTCATCGCGGTCAGCGCGAAGGTCATCGTTTTTCATGTGGGTTCTCGCAGGAATTCCAGGGTGTACACAAAACCTGTAGGAGCGAGCCTGCTCGCGATGGCAACAGCACATTCACCATCAATGGTGACTGGTACATCGCTATCGCGAGCAGGCTCGCTCCCACATTTTGGATTGTGTGGAGTTTAGAGGGCTGAGCCCGTGCTTTGAGATTTATCTGCGACAAATAAAAAACGGGAAGCCTAATGGCTTCCCGTTTTTCGTATCACGACGCGATTCAGATCACCTGAACGATGGCATCCGTAACGGCCTTGATATTGCTCTGGTTCAGCGCGGCCACGCAGATGCGGCCGGTGTCCAGGGCGTAGATGCCGAACTCGTTGCGCAAGCGGTGAACCTGCTCAACGCTCAAGCCGGAGTACGAGAACATGCCGCACTGACGACCGACGAAGCTGAAGTCGCGTTGAGGCGCTTTTTGTGCCAGCAGATCGACCATCTGAGTGCGCATGCCGCGGATGCGCAGGCGCATTTCGGCCAGTTCGGCTTCCCACTGGGCGCGCAGTTCCGGGCTGTTCAGCACCGCAGCGACAACGCTGGCACCGTGGGTCGGCGGGTTGGAGTAGTTGGTGCGGATTACGCGTTTGACTTGCGACAGCACGCGCGCGCTTTCTTCTTTCGATTCGCTGACGATCGACAGGGCACCTACGCGCTCGCCGTACAGCGAGAACGACTTGGAGAACGAGCTGGAAGCGAAGAAAGTCAGGCCCGACTCGGCGAACAGACGCACGGCAGCGGCGTCTTCGTCGATGCCATCGCCGAAACCTTGGTACGCCATGTCGAGGAACGGCACGTGGCCTTTGGTTTTAACGACTTCCAGGACGTTTTTCCAGTCGGCCGGGCTCAGGTCCACGCCAGTCGGGTTGTGGCAGCAGGCGTGCAGCACAATGATCGAGCCGTTTGGCAGCGCGTTCAGGTCTTCCAGCATGCCGGTGCGATTCACGTCGTGGGTCGCGGCGTCGTAGTAACGGTAGTTCTGCACCGGGAAACCCGCGGTTTCGAACAGGGCGCGGTGGTTTTCCCAGCTCGGATCGCTGATTGCCACAACGGCGTTCGGCAGCAGTTGCTTGAGGAAATCGGCACCGATTTTCAGAGCACCTGTACCGCCAACGGCCTGGGTGGTGATCACGCGGCCAGCGGCGATCAGCGGCGAGTCGTTGCCGAACAGCAATTTCTGCACGGCCTGGTCGTAGGCGGCGATGCCGTCGATTGGCAGGTAGCCACGGGAAACGTGTTGAGCGGCGCGAATGGTTTCGGCTTCGACAACGGCGCGCAGGAGTGGAATTCGCCCCTCCTCGTTGCAGTAAACACCGACCCCCAGGTTGACTTTGTTGGTCCGGGTATCGGCGTTGAATGCTTCGTTGAGGCCCAGGATTGGATCGCGTGGTGCCATTTCGACAGCGGAGAACAGGCTCATTATTGCGGCGGCTCTGAATGGAGAGTGGAGGGACGTGTCGCGCTCCAGCCGAATGCACTAGAGCGGTGCACAAACGGGGAGCTAGTATAGAGGCCATCGGCGATTGCTGGCGACAGGCGATTCGGCTTTTCGGTTAAGTTTTTCCGATTATTTTTCGACCGTTAGTCGATTGGTCGTGTCGGAGACTTTACCGGATGTAGGACGTTTGCCTTGAAAGCGCTGGCAATCGGCTCCACATTGAGCACAATCCAGTTTTTTCCTCGGGCGACATCGGTCGTTTGCGGTCTTTCTCGTTCGTGCCGGTTTTGCCGGCAAGAGTGATCCAGAGGTATTTCATGTCTGAATTCCAGCTAGTCACCCGTTTCGAGCCCGCCGGCGATCAGCCGGAAGCCATCCGCCTGATGGTCGAGGGTATCGAAGCCGGGCTGGCGCACCAGACGCTGCTCGGTGTGACCGGCTCGGGCAAGACCTTCAGCATCGCCAACGTCATTGCCCAGGTGCAGCGCCCGACCCTGGTGCTGGCGCCGAACAAGACCCTGGCGGCGCAGTTGTACGGTGAGTTCAAGGCGTTCTTCCCGAACAACGCGGTGGAGTATTTCGTTTCCTACTACGACTACTACCAGCCGGAAGCCTACGTGCCGTCCTCGGACACCTTCATCGAGAAAGACGCCTCGATCAACGATCACATCGAACAGATGCGTCTGTCGGCGACCAAGGCCTTGCTCGAGCGCAAGGACGCGATCATCGTCACCACGGTGTCCTGCATCTACGGTCTGGGCAGTCCGGAAACCTATTTGAAGATGGTGTTGCACGTGGATCGCGGCGACCGGCTCGATCAGCGCGAATTGCTGCGACGCCTGGCCGACCTGCAGTACACCCGCAATGACATGGATTTTGCCCGCGCGACCTTCCGCGTGCGTGGCGATGTGATCGATATCCACCCGGCGGAATCCGATTTCGAGGCGATCCGCATCGAGTTGTTCGACGATGAAGTGGAAAGCCTGTCGGCGTTCGATCCGCTGACCGGCGAAGTCATTCGCAAACTGCCGCGTTTCACCTTCTACCCGAAGAGCCACTACGTGACGCCACGGGAAACCCTGATGGACGCGGTCGAAGGCATCAAGGTCGAGTTGCAGGAGCGCCTGGAATACCTGCGCTCCAACAACAAACTGGTGGAAGCCCAGCGCCTGGAGCAGCGCACCCGTTTCGATCTGGAGATGATCCTCGAACTGGGTTACTGCAACGGCATCGAAAACTACTCGCGCTATCTGTCCGGCCGCGAAGCCGGCGCGGCGCCACCAACCCTTTACGATTACCTGCCGGCCGATGCCTTGCTGGTGATCGACGAATCCCATGTCAGCGTTCCGCAGGTCGGTGCCATGTACAAGGGCGACCGCTCGCGTAAAGAGACCCTGGTCGAATACGGTTTCCGCCTGCCCTCGGCCCTGGACAACCGGCCAATGCGTTTCGATGAGTGGGAAAGCATCAGCCCGCAGACGATTTTCGTCTCGGCGACGCCAGGTAACTATGAAGCCGAGCACGCCGGGCGCGTCATTGACATGGTGGTGCGCCCGACCGGGCTGGTGGACCCACAAATCGAGATCCGCCCGGCACTGACCCAGGTCGACGACTTGCTGTCGGAAATTACCAAGCGCGTCGCAGTCGAGGAGCGGGTGCTGGTCACCACGCTGACCAAGCGCATGGCCGAGGATTTGACCGATTACCTGGCCGACCACGGCGTGCGCGTGCGTTACCTGCACTCGGACATCGACACCGTGGAGCGGGTCGAGATCATCCGCGACCTGCGCCTGGGCACCTTCGATGTGCTGGTGGGCATCAACCTGTTGCGCGAAGGTCTGGACATGCCGGAAGTCTCGCTGGTAGCGATCCTCGATGCCGACAAGGAAGGCTTCCTGCGGTCCGAGCGCTCGCTGATCCAGACCATCGGCCGCGCGGCACGTAACCTCAATGGCCGGGCGATTCTCTATGCGGACCGCATTACCGGTTCCATGGAACGGGCAATCGGCGAAACCGAGCGTCGTCGCGACAAGCAGATTGCGTTCAACCTGGCCAATGGCATCACGCCGAAGGGCGTGTTCAAGGACGTTGCCGACATCATGGAAGGTGCCACCGTGCCCGGTTCGCGCAGCAAGAAGCGCAAAGGCATGGCCAAGGCCGCCGAGGAAAACGCCAGGTACGAAGCGGAATTGCGCTCGCCGGGCGAGATCGCCAAGCGTATCAAGGCCCTGGAAGAGAAGATGTATGCGTTGGCGCGTGATCTGGAGTTTGAAGCAGCGGCGCAGATGCGCGACGAGATTACCAAGTTGCGCGAGCGCCTACTGACTGTTTGATCTTTAGTGCCTGAACTGGCCTCATCGCGAGCAGGCTCACTCCTACAGGGWTCAMWKTGAWCCCTGTAGGAGTGAGCCTGCTCGCGATTGGGGCAACTCGGTCTCAGTGCGCTTCCCCAGCCTTCAACCCCACCGGCAATTTCCTGGTCAGCAACACCGCCAGCATGCTGATCCCCAGCGCAATCCCGACAAAATGAAACGCATCGTTATAGGCCATGATCGACGCCTGTTGATGCGCAATTTCGCTGAGTTTGCCCAGTGCCGCCGTTTCACTGCCCAGTCGGTCGGTCAACGAGGCAATGCGCTCGGCCACCTGCGGATTGCTCGGCACGATCGATTCACGCAGGTAGTCAAAGTAAACCTTGGTCCGCGCATCCAGCAGGGTGGCGAGCAGGGCGATGCCGATGGCGCCGCCGAGGTTGCGCAGGATGTTGAACAGGCTCGATGCCGATCCCGCATCCTGAGGCAGGATGTAGGCGGTAGCGATCAGCGAGATGGTGACCATGATCAGCGGCTGGCCCAGGGCGCGGATGATCTGGATCTGATTGAACTGTGGCCCGGCAAAGTCCGGGTTCAGCACGCCCGAAGAGAAACTCGCCAATCCGAATAGTCCGAAGCCCAGCGTGCACAGCCATTTCGGCGAGACGAACTTCATCAGTTTGGGCACCAGCGGAATCAGAAACAGCTGCGGTATGCCCATCCACATGATCACTTCACCGATCTGCAGGGCGTTGTAGTTCTGGATCTGCGCCAGGTACAGCGGCAGCAGGTAGATCGAACCGTACAACCCGACCCCCATTCCGACGCTGGAAATGCTGGATAAACCGAAGTTGCGGTTGCCGAGGATGCCGAGATTGATCAGTGGATTGGGTTTGGAAAACTGCACGATCACAAAGGTGATCAGGCTGACCAGCGCGATGCTGCCCAGGGTCACGATCAGGTTCGACTCCAGCCAGTCCTTGCGATGGCCTTCCTCCAGGAATACCTGCAAGCAACCAAGCCCGACGCCGAGGGTGAGAATGCCGGCGTAGTCGGTGCTTTTGAGCAATTCCCAGTGGGCTTCTTTCTTCTCCAGGCCGTACATCAGGCCGGCAATCATGATCAGGCCGGGCGGGATGTTGATGTAGAAGATGTATTCCCAGCCCCAGTTTTCCGTCAGCCAGCCGCCAAGGGTCGGGCCGATGGAGGGGGCGAAGGTGGCGGTCATGGCGAACATGGCCATGCCCTTGGCGCGGTGGTGTTCCGGGAGTTTGATCAGGGTGAGGGTGAACGCCAGCGGAATCAGCGCGCCACCGGTAAACCCTTGCAGGGCGCGGAACACGATCATGCTTTCCAGGCTCCAGGCCATGGAGCAGAGCAGGGAGGCCGCGAGAAACCCGAGGGACACCCACACGGCCAGGCGTCGCGCCGACAGCAGCTGCACCAGCCAGGCGGTGAGCGGAATCATGATGATTTCCGCCACCAGGTACGAGGTGGAAATCCACGAACCTTCTTCCAGGGTCGCCGACAGCGCGCCCTGGATGTCCTTGAGCGAGGAGTTGGTGATCTGGATGTCGAGCACCGCCATGAAGGCACCGAGCATCACGCTCATCACCGCGATCCAGTCCCGCCGGGTCGGTTCGCCGACCGGGCGGATCAGTTGATCACCGGCCATTGTCAGCGGCGTCTTTGCTGCTCACTTTGGTGGTGACATCTTCAGGGGCGTCCTTGATGTTCACCTTGGCGGTCACCGACATGCCCGGACGAATCTTGCCGCGCAGCGGGTTGTCCGCGGCGAAGGTCAGTTTTACCGGAATCCGTTGTACGACCTTGGTGAAGTTGCCCGTGGCGTTATCCGGCGGTAACAGGCTGAACTGCGCGCCCGATGCGGCGAACAGGCTGTCGACCCGGGCTTCGATCGGCGTGTCGCTGTAGGCGTCGAAGGTCAGCTCGGCTTTCTGGCCGGGCTGCATATGGCCGATCTGGGTTTCCTTGAAATTGGCCTGAATCCAGATGTCTTCATCGGGCACGATCGACAACAGGTAAGCGCCGGCCTGCACGTATTGGCCATTGCGTGCAGCGCGCTGGCCGATCAGACCGCTGATGGGGGCGTGGATTTCGCTGCGGGTGAGGTTCAGTTCAGCCTGGGCCAGATCGGTTTCGGCGTTGGCAATCTGTGCGTCGAGGCGTTTGATCTCGGCGGTCAGTGCATTGACCTGCTGGCGCTGACTTTGCGCGTCGGCCTGGGCCTTGGCCACTTGCGAGCGGGCAATGTGGGATTCGGCGGAGAGGGTGGTCACCCGTTCTTCCGAGACATAGCCGGGTTTGCGCAAGGTCTCGGCGCGGGTCAGATCGATCTGCGAGCGACCCAGGCTGGCCTGGCTGGACGCGACTTGCGCTTCGCTGGCGGCAATCAGGCTGGCCTGCTGGGTCAGTTTGCTCTGGGCTTGCAGGCGTTCGGCCTGGCGAGTGGCCAGGGCTGCGTTGGCGCGGTCGACAGCGAGGCGGAAGTCGTCGCCTTCGAGTTTGATCAGCAACTGGCCTTTCTCGACATGCTGGTTGTCCTGCACCAGTACCTGATCGATGCGCGCGCCCAATTGGCTCGACACACGGGTGATCTCGCCCTGGACATAAGCGTTGTCGGTGCTTTCATAAAAGCGCCCCTTGAAGAACCAGTGGGCAAACAGGCCCCCTGCAATCAACAGGACCATCAGCAGGAAGGTGAAGAGGCGACGCTTGAGTTGGGCAGGCATGGGGAAAACTGTAGTTGAGAAATTGTAAGAGAAGTTATCAGCAGGCAAATCTGGCATACAGCCGATAAACGGTAAATGCCATCGACCGATATCCGCGGCATACGGGCGTTACAGCCGCAACCTTGGCTTAAATGCCCTGTTCGCTGGAGCCGGGCGGGTGTCGCCTGTTACCATTCGCGCCTTGTTTGAACTTTGCTTTTTTTCTTTTCGAGACATGCCATGACCACCGTCCGCACTCGCATCGCGCCATCGCCTACCGGGGATCCCCACGTAGGTACCGCTTACATCGCCTTGTTCAACTACTGCTTTGCCAAGCAGCACGGCGGTGAGTTCATCCTGCGGATCGAAGACACCGACCAACTGCGTTCGACCCGCGAGTCCGAACAGCAGATTTTCGACGCCTTGCGCTGGCTGGGGATCGACTGGAGCGAAGGCCCGGACGTCGGCGGCCCGCACGGTCCATACCGTCAAAGCGAGCGCGGCGATATTTATCAGAAGTATTGCCAGCAACTGGTCGACCTGGGCCATGCGTTCCCGTGCTTCTGCACCGCCGAAGAACTGGACCAGATGCGCGCCGAGCAAATGGCCCGTGGCGAAACCCCGCGCTACGACGGCCGCGCCTTGCTGCTGTCCAAGGAAGAAGTCGCCCGTCGCCTGGCGGCTGGTGAGCCCCACGTTATCCGCATGAAAGTACCGAGCGAAGGCGTCTGCGTGGTGCCGGACATGCTGCGCGGCGACGTTGAAATCCCGTGGGACCGTATGGACATGCAAGTCCTGATGAAGACCGACGGCCTGCCGACGTACTTCCTGGCCAACGTGGTCGACGATCACCTGATGGGCATCACCCATGTATTGCGCGGCGAAGAGTGGCTGCCATCGGCGCCGAAGCTGATCCTGCTTTACGAGTACTTCGGCTGGGAACAACCGGAGCTGTGCTACATGCCGCTGCTGCGTAACCCGGACAAGAGCAAGCTGTCCAAGCGCAAGAACCCGACTTCGGTGACGTTCTACGAGCGCATGGGCTTCATGCCCGAAGCGATGCTCAACTACCTGGGCCGCATGGGCTGGTCGATGCCGGACGAGCGCGAGAAGTTCTCGTTGCAGGAAATGGTCGACAACTTCGACCTCAAGCGCGTGTCCCTCGGCGGGCCGATCTTCGACATCGAGAAGCTGTCGTGGCTCAACGGCCAGTGGCTGCGCGACCTGCCGGTGGAAGAGTTCGCCGCACGGGTGCAGAAGTGGGCGTTCAATTCCGAGTACATGATGAAGATCGCGCCGCACGTGCAGGGCCGGGTCGAAACTTTCAGCCAGGTGGCACCGCTGGCCGGGTTCTTCTTTGCCGGTGGCGTGAACCCCGATGCCAAACTGTTCGAATCGAAGAAACTGTCGGGCGATCAGGTCCGCCAGTTGATGCAGTTGATCCTGTGGAAGCTCGAAAGCCTGCGTCAGTGGGAGAAGGACAGCATCACCGCGACCATTCAGGCAGTGGTCGAATCCCTGGAGTTGAAGCTGCGTGATGCCATGCCGCTGATGTTCGCTGCGATCACTGGCCAGGCCAGCTCGGTGTCGGTGCTCGATGCGATGGAAATCCTCGGGCCGGACTTGACCCGTTTCCGTCTGCGCCAGGCCATTGACCTGCTGGGCGGCGTGTCGAAGAAAGAAAACAAGGAGTGGGAAAAGCTGTTGGGCGCTATCGCCTGACACGCTTGCTGAAGGACTGATGGCCATTGTGCATGCCCGTCGTTGGGCGCGCAGTGGTCCTCAGACCCCCAATTTTCCGGGGGGAGGGCGGTAAGTGATTGTTATGTCGGCAAAAAATTTTAAATTTTTTGAAAAATAAGTTTGACAGACTTTCGATACGCCCTTAAGATTCGCCCCGTCCTCAGCGATGACATCAACGATGAGGGGCTATAGCTCAGCTGGGAGAGCGCTTGCATGGCATGCAAGAGGTCGACGGTTCGATCCCGTCTAGCTCCACCAATTTACACTTCAAGGTCTGGCCACACCGGCCTTGAAGCGATCAACACTCAGCGTTGATCAGTTGTATGGAAGGGTTTGCGTCCCCTTCGTCTAGTGGCCTAGGACACCGCCCTTTCACGGCGGTAACAGGGGTTCGAGTCCCCTAGGGGACGCCAGTTTTACAGAAGCGATGTTGCAAGATGTCGCTCCGCCGCGAGGCGAAAAATCCGGGGCTATAGCTCAGCTGGGAGAGCGCCTGCATGGCATGCAGGAGGTCAGCGGTTCGATCCCGCTTAGCTCCACCAATTTTACAGTTCAAGGTCTGGCCACACCGGCCTTGAATCGATCAGCTCTCAGCACTGATCAGTTGTATAGAAGGGTTTGTGTCCCCTTCGTCTAGTGGCCTAGGACACCGCCCTTTCACGGCGGTAACAGGGGTTCGAGTCCCCTAGGGGACGCCACGATTACCCGCTCTGCGGGATTTATAAGGGTCATTCAATTATTGAATGGCCCTTTTGTTTGTCTGGCGTTTGGCCAAATTCCTCCATTTCCAAAAAAACTGTTCTTCAGACCAGCGGTCACACCCATGACTTGCTAAAATTTATTATGAGAATAATATTTCAATCGTAATATTCGGAGGCGACGATGAACGATAAAAAAGCTCAAACCCGCGAACGCATTCTCAAGGCCGCCAGCGCAGCGCTGATTCAGCGCGGCCCGGCCGAGCCAAGCGTGGGCGAAGTGATGGGCGCGGCGGGCCTGACGGTCGGCGGCTTCTACGCACACTTCGAAAGCAAGGACGCGATGATGCTGGAGGCGTTCAAGCAATTGCTCGGTCACCGCCGCGACCTGATTGCCGACATGGACGCGGAGTTGACCGGCGAAGAGCGCCGCACTCTGGTGGCAGCGTTTTACCTGTCGCGCAAGCACCGTGATTCCTCCGAATCGGCCTGTCCGATCCCGGCATCGGTCGGCGAACTGGGGCGGCTGCCGGAAGCGTTTCGTGTCGCTCTGAATGAACATGTGGAAATGATGGTTGCGCAGTTGGCGGCCAGTCCTGAAGAAACCGAAAAAGCCCTGGCCGACATGGCCTTGATGGTGGGTGGGCTGGCTCTGGCGCGGGCGCTGGGGCCGGGAGAGTTGTCCGATCGATTACTGCGTGCCGCCAAATCGGCAGTGCGTTGACCTGAAGGCTGCGGCCTGAGGAGAATGCGATGAGCGCGTTAAAGTGGGTTCGTGGCGTTAATGGCACCTTGGGCTGGTTTGCCCCGAAACTGGTCGCTAGCAAAATGCGACTGGCCTTCATGACACCGCGAGATCTGCCGCCCCGTGACTGGGAGCTGCCGCTGTTGGCGAAGTCCGAGCGGATCACCTTGCGTTTCGGGCTCTCGGCGTTACGTTGGGGGCAGGGCCCGGCCGTATTGCTGATGCACGGTTGGGAAGGGCGGCCAACGCAGTTTGCCAGCCTGATCACTGCGTTGGTCGATGCCGGTTACTCCGTGGTCGCCCTGGATGGTCCGGCTCACGGCCGCTCACCGGGCAGCGAGGCGAATGTGGTGCTCTTTGCTCGTGCCATGCTCGAAGCCGCCGCCGAATTGCCGCCATTGCAAGCGGTCATCGGCCACTCCATGGGGGGCGCCAGCGCCATGCTGGCGGTGCAGTTGGGTCTGCGCACGGAAACCCTGGTCACCATCGCCGCCCCGGCGCGGATCCTTGGTGTGTTGCGTGGATTCGCCCGCTACGTCGGACTGCCACCGAAAGCCCGCTCGGCATTCATTCGCCAGGTCGAGCAAGACGTCGGCATGCGCGCCGCGACGCTGGATGTCGCCCATTATCAACTCGATATGCCCGGCCTGATCGTCCACGCCGAAGATGACAGCATGGTCTCGGTCAAGGAGTCTCAGCTGATCCACGAAGCCTGGTTCGACAGCCGTTTGCTGCGCCTGCAAGAAGGTGGGCATCAGCGGGTGCTGGCTGACCCTCGGGTGATTGATGGCGTGTTATCACTGCTGGCCGGTCGCCGTCTGCAATCGCGCCAATCCGCTTGAGCATCCGTTACACTGCCCCGGTCGAATCGATATGACCGGGAGTGGGGCATGGGCTGGGATCGGGAAACGCCATTTATCATTGATCTGCAAGTGGACGCCGAGGACATAGACGGGTTGGGGCACGCGAACAACGCGGTCTACGTGACCTGGCTCGAACGCTGTGCCTGGCGCCACTCCCAGCGCCTGGGCCTGGACCTGGTCGAATACCGGCGGCTGGACCGGGCGATGGCGGTGGTGCGCCACGAGATCGATTACCAGGCGGCAGCCTATGAGGGCGATGAGTTGCAGTTGGCGACCTGGATTGTCGATTGGGATCAGCGCCTGAGAATGACCCGGCATTTCCAGTTGAAGCGACCCAGCGACAATTCGACCTTGCTGCGCGCGCAAACCACCTTCGTCTGTATCGAGCTGTCGAGCGGCAAACCCAAGCGCATGCCGGCGGAGTTCATCGAGGGCTATGGCCCGGCGTTAACTCAATGTGGGAGCGAGCTTGCTCGCGATGAACGATAATGCGGTGTGCCGGATAAACCGTGTCGCCTGAATCGCGAGCAAGCTCGCTCCCACAGGGTCTGCGTTGTTCTGCAGTTTGCTTGCGATATCCAGTAAACTGCCGCACGTTTTTCCTCGAGTGTGTTTTTCATGCAAATTGCTTTGGCGCCCATGGAGGGGTTGGTCGACGACATCCTGCGCGATGTGCTGACCCGCGTGGGTGGTATTGACTGGTGCGTGACCGAGTTCATTCGGGTCAACGACCAGTTGCTGACACCTGCCTATTTCCACAAGTTCGGCCCGGAGTTGCTCAACGGTGCCCGGACTGCCTCCGGTGTGCCGCTGCGTGTGCAATTGCTCGGTTCCGATCCGGTGTGCCTGGCGGAAAATGCCGCGCTGGCTTGCGAGCTGGGTTCCGAAGTGATCGACCTGAACTTCGGCTGCCCGGCCAAGACCGTCAACAAATCCCGTGGTGGTGCGGTACTGCTCAAGGAGCCCGAGCTGCTCAACCAGATCGTCGAGCACGTCCGCCGCGCCGTCCCCGCGCACATTCCGGTGACCGCCAAGATGCGCCTGGGCTTCGATAGCCCGGACGGTTCGCTGGTGTGCGCTACGGCCCTGGCCGAAGGCGGTGCGGAACATATCGTGGTGCACGCGCGGACCAAGGTGGATGGCTACAAGCCGCCAGCGCACTGGGAATGGATCCCTCGCGTGCAGGATGTGGTCAAGGTGCCGGTGTTCGCCAATGGTGATATCTGGAGCGTCGAAGACTGGCGGCGTTGCCGCGAGATCAGCGGCGTTGAAGACATCATGCTCGGTCGTGGCCTGGTTTCGCGCCCGGATCTCGCCCGGCAGATCGCTGCAGCGCGGGCCGGGGAGGAGGTGGTCGAGATGACCTGGGCCGAGTTGCTGCCGCTGATCCAGGACTTCTGGCTGCAAGCCAAAGCGCAGATGACGCCGCGTCAATCGCCGGGTCGCTTGAAGCAATGGCTGGCGATGCTGACCCGCAATTATCCCGAGGCGGTAGAGCTGTTCACCGTGCTGCGCCGTGAGACCGAGCTGGATAATGTCTCGCATTTGCTGGGTCTGCCCGTGGCGGAAGCAGCCTGAAATTTTTAAAAAAAGCTGAAAAAAATCTCTTGAAATGCAATCAGCGGTCCCTATCTAAGGATTACGCGATGCCGAATTCGGGTCGCGGAGACAAAAAACCTTGCTGATTGTTTTCAGGAGATTTGAATCATGGCAACTACATTTTCGATGGCACCACTGTTCCGTTCCTCGGTAGGTTTCGATCGTTTCAACGACCTGTTCGAAACCGCCTTGCGCAATGAGCCAGGCAGCACCTATCCACCTTACAACGTGGAAAAACACGGCGACGATCTATACCGCATCGTCATTGCCGCGGCAGGTTTCCAGGAAGAAGATCTGGAGCTCGAAGTCGAGAAAGGCGTGCTGACCATCAGTGGCGGCAAACGCGACGCGAACGAAGACGTCACTTATCTGTATCAGGGCATTGCGCAGCGTGCCTTCAAACTGTCCTTCCGCCTGGCGGACCACATCGAGATCAAGGCTGCCGGCCTGAGCAACGGTCTGTTGAGCATCGACCTGTTGCGGGTGGTACCGGAAGAGGCGAAAGCCAAGCGCATCCCGATCAACGGCACGCAGAAGAAGGCTCTGCAACACTGAGCCGAGCCCGAAGCCGGGTCGTGTGATTGATCAGGTAGCCGGCCGAAACAAAAAGACCCCGACTTGTCGGGGTCTTTTTTTGCACTCATGTGAAGGAAACCGGATTTTTCCAGCCAGCACGCGTAATCGTTCGCGTGCATCGCGAGCAGGCTCGCTCCTACAGGAGTGGTGTTATTTCAGCAGTTTTTGGAACTCTTCCACCGGCAACGGCTGACTGTGCAAATACCCTTGGTAGAAATGGCACTCCAGCCCCTGTAAGAACTCCAGCTGCTCCGCTGTTTCGACCCCTTCGGCAATCACCTTCAAATCCAGGCTGTGGGCCATGGCGACGATGGCGCGGATGATCTCGGCGTCGTTCGGGTCGCTGGTGGCGTCGCGGATGAACGACTGGTCGATTTTCAGGGTGTCGACCGGCAAGCGCTTGAGGTACGTCAGCGAGGAATAGCCGGTGCCGAAGTCGTCCATGGCGAAGCTCACACCGAGTTTTTTCAGGCGGCGCATTTTGCTGATGGTGTCCTCCAGGTTCTGGATGACGATGCCTTCGGTGATTTCCAGTTTCAACAGGGAGCAGGGCAGGCCATAGCTGGACAGGCTGTTTTCGACGCGCTCGACGAAGTCGTTCTGGCGGAACTGGCGCGGGCTGATGTTCACGCACAAGCTGAATTTGTAAGGGTCTATCAAGCCTTTGTCGATCAGTTGTTTGAAGGCCTGGCAGGCTTCGTCGAGGATCCAGGTGCCGACCTCCAGAATCAGTCCGCTGTCTTCCAGCACCTTGATGAACTCGGTGGGTGACTGCCTGCCGAGCTCCGGATGATTCCAGCGCACCAAGGCCTCTGCACCGACGATGCGGTCGCCCCGGGCGTCGACCTGGGGTTGGTAATGCACGCGAAACTCACCCCGGGAAAGCGCCAGGCGCAAGTCGGTTTCCATGCGCAGGCGTTCGCTCGCGGCCTTCTGCATGGTGTTGTGGAACATCTGCGCGGTATTGCGCCCCGAGTCCTTGGCGCGATAGAGCGCGATGTCGGCGCGCTTGAGCAGGTCGGTCGGGGTCGAACCGTGATCGGGGATCAGCGCAATGCCGATGCTTGGCGTCACTTGCAGGCGCTGGCCGTCGAGGAACATCGGTTCGGACAGCAGTTCGCGGATGGTGTCGGCCAGTTCGCGTACCTGATCGCTGACCTCGCTGCGCGAGCCTTCGAGACCGCTGAGCAGTATTACGAATTCGTCACCGCCCAGACGCGCAACGGTGTCCTCCATGCGCACGCTGGCCTCCAGGCGCGCGGTGATGATTTTCAGCACGGTATCGCCCACCGGATGCCCGAGGGAGTCGTTGATGTGCTTGAAGTGGTCCAGGTCGAGGAACATCAGCGCACCACGTAAATTGTGGCGTTTGAGCAGGGCAATTTGCTGACTGAGCCGATCCATCAGCAGCGCCCGATTGGGCAGGTTGGTCAGTGAGTCGTGGTAGGCCAGATGGCGAATCTGCGCTTCGGCGTTTTTCAGCAGGCTGACGTCCCGCGCGGTCAACAGCAGGCAGGCGGTTTCATTGAGGGTGATCGGTTCCACCGAGACTTCGACGGTGAGCAGTTCGCCGCGCTTGTTGCGCCCGAGCATTTCCTGGTGATGAACCCGACCCTTGATCTGCAATTCGGCGAGCAGCGCCGAGCGTTGTTTTTCTTCGGCCCAAATTCCCACCTGATACACCGTGCGGCCCACCACTTCTTCGGCGCGGTAACCGGTCAGGCGGCAGAAACCGTCGTTGACCTCCAGATAGCGTCCGGTGTCGCGCTCGGTGATGGTGATGGCGTCGGGGCTGGAGTGGAACGCCTTGGCGAATTTCTCTTCACTGGCCTTGAGCGCCGCTTCCGAGCGCTGTTGCTGGGTGATATCGCGCAGCGTGGTGACGA
Source organism: Pseudomonas sp. P5_B3 (assembly GCF_056400405.1). Lineage (NCBI taxonomy): Bacteria > Pseudomonadati > Pseudomonadota > Gammaproteobacteria > Pseudomonadales > Pseudomonadaceae > Pseudomonas > Pseudomonas sp. P5_B3. The sequence continues at coordinate 44,397 of NZ_JBFULI010000029.1, forward strand.
TGCAGGGCTGGTCGCCGACGCTGATCTGGCGGCTGGAAATCACGCAGGTCAGGACCTGTCCGTCCTTGTGCTGGACGAGTATGGCGACGTTGTTCAGGCCTTGTTCGCGGATCACTTGTTCGATCCGTCGCAGACTTTTCGCTGAAGCGTCCCACAGGCCTATTTCGTCGGCGCTGCGGCCGATCACATCGGCGGTGCTCCAGCCGAAGGTCTGGGTGAAGCTGGAGTTGATTTCAATGAACTGGCCGCTGTCCTGGTGGGTGACGCAAATCGGATCGGGGCTGACCTGGAACAGTGTGGCGAATTTCTCTTCGGAGGCCACCAGCCGTTGTTCGCGCTCCACCTGGTCAGTGATGTCGAGCAATGTACCGGCCATGCGCACCGGCACGCCGTTGTCATCGCGGTAGAGGCGGGCGCGGCTTTCCAGGTAGCGCGAGCTGCCGTCGGGCAATTGCACGCGGTAGGTCAATTGATAGTTGCCGGCCGGGCCTTCACGCAGGCTGCGGTAAGCGTCGCGCATGGTGTCGCGTTCGTTGCCGGGCACGCCTTCGAAAAACTCGTCGAAGGACTCGTGAAAGGGTTTGGCGTCCAGGCCGTGCAGTTGGGCGGCCCGTGCCGATCCGTAGAGCATGCCGCTGGGAATGTGCCAGTCCCAGGTGCCGAGCTGCGCGGAGTCCAGGGCCAGGTCGAGGCGTTCCTGGCTGTCCTTGAGGGCATGTTCGGCGACTTTGCGTTCGGTAGTGTCCAGGAACGTGCTCAGTAGATAGGGCTGGCCTTCGAGCTCGACTTTTTGCGCACTGAGGATACCGTCATGGATCTGGCCATTGCTGGCGCGAAACTGCACTTCCATGCTTACCAGGTCGCCTTTGGCCTTGGTGGCCTTGACCAGATCGGCCCGTTGCTCGGGATACACCCACAACCCCAGTTCCAGGGTGGTGCGGCCGATCGCGTTTTGTACCGGCCAACCGAACAGGCTTTCGAAATACTGGTTGGCTTCGGAGATCAGGCCGTCCTCCTGGCGGGTCAGCAGGACCATGTTCGGGCACAGGTGGAACAGTGTGGCGAAGCGTTTTTCCGAGCTGCTCAACGCCTGTTCGCGCTGACGCTGGTGGGTAATCTCGCGGATTACGCCGATCATCCGTGGCCTGCCGTGCTTGTCCGGCAACAGGCTGCCGTTGATTTCCAGCCAGTGCAGGCTGCCATCGGGCCAGCGGATGCGGTGATGCATCGCTTGCTCCAGTGGCGCGCCAGCAATGACCGCGTGGAAGGCGCGAAGGGTTTTCGCGCGATCTTCCGGGGGCAGCAGGTCGAGGTATTCCAGATCCGATGGCAATGGTTTGCGGGGGTCGAAGCCGAACAGCGCCTGCGTGCCCCGGGACCAGCTGATCTGCCCGCGCTCGATGTCCCAATACCAGGCGCCCAGGCGCGCACCGTTGAGCGCGGCCAGTAATTGCGAGGCACTTTCCCAGCTCTGTTCGGAGCTTTTCGGATCAAGTGCCTGAATTCGCGGCATCGGCGGAATACGGTCTACAGATTTCGGCATTGGCAAGCCTTGGGCTGAGTTTGGGCCTTTGTTGCAGGAATTCTCGGCTCTATAGGAGTAGCACAAGTTAGCCTTGAGTCCCTGGCGGATCGAGTTGAGCGTCCAGCAAGGCCATGAAGGCCCGCGCAGCATTCGACAGCGTCCGTTCCGTGTGCAGGATATAGCCTAGCTGGCGAGTGAGCTGTATGCCCGGTAAAGGTATGCGTGCTACCTGGTCATCGAGCATGGTGCGCGGCAAAACGCTCCAGGCCAGGCCAATCGAGACCATCATCTTGATGGTTTCCAGATAGTTGGTGCTCATGGCGATGTTTGGCGTCAGGCCCTGGGCTTCAAACAGCCGTTGCACGATGTGGTGGGTAAACGTGTTGCCGCCGGGGAATACTGCCGGGTGCCGGGCGATGTCCGCCAGGCTGACCTTGCCGCTATTGAGCAGCGAATGCTCCGGGGCGACCACGAAATCCAGCGGGTCGTCCCACACCGGGGTGGCCTTGACCAGCGCATGGGGTTCCGGTGCCAGGGTGATGACCGCCAGTTCGGCGCGGCCATGGAGAATTTCCTCGTAGGCCACTTCCGAATCGAGGAACTGAATATCCAGCGCCACCTCGGGATAACGTCGGGTGAACTCCCTTAATAAAGGCGGCAAGCGGTGCAGGCCGATGTGGTGACTGGTGGCCAGGGTCAGACGACCGGTCACCTCGCCTGTGAGGTTGGTCAGGGCGCGGCGCGTATCATCGAGAACATTCAGAATCTGGTAGGCCCGCGGCAGCAGGGCGCGCCCGGCTTCGGTCAGGCCCACTTCACGACCCAGGCGATCGAACAGCCGCACCTTCAATTGCTGCTCCAGCCCGGCGATGCGTTTGCTGATGGCCGGCTGGGTCAGGTGCAGCCGTTCGCCGGCGCCGGAGAAGCTGCCGGTTTCGGCGATGGCTATAAAGGCATTGAGGTTGGCCAGGTCCATGGTTGTATTCCAGTTGGTTATCCAAAGCATAAAAAATATGAATTTGAGTTATTTAATGTAACCCCATAGGATCAGCCTCACAAGCCAGAGGGTTATTGAGCACTTCAAGACCCGGGGCATAGAAACAAGCTGATGAGGAACCGTCTGATGGCCGGCAAAACGCTCTACGACAAGCTCTGGGATTCGCATTTGGTCAAGCAGCGCGACGATGGCTCTGCGCTGATCTACATCGATCGTCACATCATCCACGAAGTGACCTCGCCGCAAGCCTTCGAAGGCCTGCGTCTGGCCGGGCGCAAGCCATGGCGCATCGATGCCAACATCGCGACCCCGGACCACAACGTACCGACCACGCCGGAGCGCAAGGGCGGCATCGACGCCATCGTTGACCAGGTCTCGCGTCTGCAAGTGCAGACCCTCGACGACAACTGCGATGAATACGGCATCGTCGAGTTCAAGATGAACGACGTTCGCCAGGGCATCGTCCACGTCATCGGCCCGGAGCAGGGCGCGACCTTGCCGGGCATGACCGTGGTCTGCGGCGACTCCCACACCTCGACCCACGGCGCATTCGGCGCATTGGCGCACGGTATCGGTACTTCCGAGGTCGAGCATGTGCTCGCCACCCAGTGCCTGGTCGCCAAGAAAATGAAAAACATGCTGGTACGGGTCGAAGGCCAATTGCCGTTCGGCGTGACCGCCAAGGACATCGTGCTCGCCGTGATCGGCAAGATCGGCACCGCCGGCGGTAACGGCCACGCCATCGAATTCGCCGGCAGTGCGATTCGCGACTTGTCCGTGGAAGGCCGCATGACCATCTGCAACATGTCCATCGAAGCCGGCGCTCGTGTGGGCCTGGTAGCGGCTGACGAAAAAACCGTGGAATACGTCAAGGGTCGTCCTTTCGCACCGAAAGGCGCGGAATGGGATCTGGCCGTCGAAGCCTGGAAAGACCTGGTGTCTGACGCCGACGCCAAGTTCGATACTGTTGTCGAGCTCGATGCCACCCAGATCAAGCCGCAAGTCAGCTGGGGCACTTCGCCTGAGATGGTGTTGGCGGTGGATCAGAACGTGCCGGATCCTGCGAAGGAAATGGACTTGGTCAAGCGCGACTCCATCGTCCGTGCCTTGAAATACATGGGTTTGACCGCCAACCAGGCGATCACCGACATTCAGCTCGACCGCGTGTTCATCGGTTCCTGCACCAACTCGCGGATCGAAGACCTGCGTGCGGCGGCCGTGATCGCCAAGGGCCGCAAAGTGGCCTCGACCATCAAGCAGGCCATCGTCGTGCCGGGCTCGGGCCTGGTGAAGGCCCAGGCTGAATCGGAAGGCCTGGACAAGATTTTCCTCGAGGCTGGTTTCGAATGGCGCGAGCCGGGTTGCTCGATGTGTCTGGCGATGAACCCGGACCGTTTGGAGTCCGGCGAGCACTGCGCTTCGACCTCCAACCGTAACTTCGAAGGTCGTCAGGGCGCTGGTGGTCGTACTCACCTCGTCAGCCCGGCCATGGCCGCCGCAGCCGCTGTGAACGGTCGTTTCATCGACGTCCGTGAATTGATCTAAAGGAGCACAGCATGAAAGCTTTTACCCAGCACACTGGACTTGTCGCGCCTTTGGATCGTGCCAACGTCGACACCGACCAGATCATTCCGAAGCAATTCCTGAAGTCGATCAAGCGCACGGGTTTTGGCCCGAACCTGTTCGATGAATGGCGTTACCTGGATGTGGGCCAGCCTTACCAGGACAACTCCAAGCGTCCGCTGAACAAGGACTTCGTCCTTAACGCCGAGCGTTATCAAGGCGCCAGCGTACTGTTGGCCCGCGAAAACTTCGGTTGCGGCTCCAGCCGTGAACACGCGCCGTGGGCGCTGGAGGAATACGGTTTCCGCAGCATCATCGCGCCGAGCTACGCCGACATCTTCTTCAACAACAGTTTCAAGAACGGCTTGCTGCCGATCATCCTGAGCGATGCCGAAGTCGACGAACTGTTCCAGCAGGTCGAGGCCAATCCGGGTTATCAGTTGCAGGTCGATCTGCAAGCCCAGACCGTGACCCGCCCTGACGGCAAGGTGCTGAGCTTTGAAATCGACGCGTTCCGCAAGCATTGCCTGCTCAACGGCCTGGACGATATCGGCCTGACGTTGCAGGACCATGAGGCGATTGCGACGTTTGAGGCCAAGCACCGGGCTAGCCAGCCGTGGTTGTTTCGCGACGCTTGATTTTGCGTAAGGCGTAATGCCGTCATCGCGAGCAAGCTCGCTCCCACATTGGATTTGCGGTGTTCACAAAACCTGTGGGAGCGAGCTTGCTCGCGATGAGGCCAGAAAAGACACCCCAAGACTCACCCCCAAAAGGAAGTCCCCATGACCAGCACCGCCCAGCACACCCAGGTAGTCCAGAAGCAATTCGGTGAACAGGCTGCGGCCTACCTGAGCAGCGCCGTACACGCTCAAGGCACCGAATTCGCGCTGCTGCAGGCTGAGCTGGCCGGGCAGGGCGAGGCACGGGTGCTGGACCTTGGCTGCGGCGCAGGTCACGTGAGCTTTCACGTAGCCTCATTGGTGAAAGAAGTGGTGGCCTACGACCTGTCGCAGCAGATGCTCGATGTGGTGACCGCTGCCGCCATCGATCGTGGTTTGAGCAACGTGTCCACGGTCAACGGTGCCGCCGAGCGCCTGCCGTTCGCCGATGGCGAATTCGATTTCGTCTTCAGCCGTTATTCGGCGCACCATTGGAGCGATCTCGGCGTGGCGTTGCGGGAAGTGCGCCGGGTGTTGAAACCGGGCGGTGTGGCGGCGTTCGTCGACGTATTGTCACCGGGTAGCCCGCTGTTCGACACTTACCTGCAAAGCGTCGAAGTGCTGCGCGACACCAGCCATGTGCGCGATTATTCCGCCGGCGAGTGGTTGCGCCAGGTCAGCGAGGCGGGGCTGCACACGCGCAGTACCACTCGTCAGCGCCTGCGCCTGGAGTACAACAGCTGGGTCGAGCGCATGCGCACGCCTGAAGTGATGCGCGCGGCGATCCGCGAGTTGCAGCAGTCGATGGGTAATGAAGTACGCGAATATTTCGAGATTGAGGCCGATGGTTCGTTCAGTACCGATGTACTGGTGCTGATGGCTGAACGATAAGCTCTGAAAGAAGAGCGCCGAACGATAGAATTTTTCCGGGAGCGCCCCAGGGCGCACCGACTGATGACATGAGGAAAGCATGAGCAAGCAGATTCTGATTCTCCCAGGTGACGGTATTGGCCCGGAAATCATGGCCGAAGCGGTCAAGGTACTGGAATTGGCCAGCGACAAGTTCGCATTGGGTTTCGAACTGAGCTTTGATGTGATCGGTGGCGCTGCCATCGACAAGCACGGCGTGCCCCTGGCCGACGAAACCCTGGAGCGTGCCCGCGCGGCCGACGCCGTGTTGCTGGGCGCCGTTGGCGGCCCGAAATGGGATGCCATCGAGCGTGACATCCGCCCTGAGCGCGGCCTGCTGAAAATCCGTGCGCAACTGGGCCTGTTCGGCAACCTGCGTCCGGCGATCCTGTACCCGCAACTGGCCGAGGCTTCCAGCCTGAAGCCGGAGATCGTTTCCGGGCTGGACATCCTGATCGTGCGCGAACTGACCGGCGGCATCTACTTCGGCGCGCCTCGTGGCACCCGCACCCTGGAAAACGGCGAGCGTCAGTCCTACGACACCCTGCCGTACAGCGAAAGCGAAATCCGTCGTATCGCCCGTGTCGGCTTCGACATGGCCATGGTGCGTGGCAAGAAGCTGTGCTCGGTGGACAAGGCCAACGTACTGGCCTCCAGCCAGCTGTGGCGTGAAGTGGTCGAGCAAGTGGCCAAGGATTATCCTGAAGTCGAACTGAGCCACATGTACGTCGACAACGCCGCCATGCAGCTGGTGCGCGCACCGAAGCAGTTCGACGTGATCGTCACCGACAACATGTTCGGCGATATCCTGTCCGACCAGGCCTCGATGCTCACCGGTTCCATCGGCATGCTGCCATCGGCGTCCCTGGACACCAACAACAAAGGCATGTACGAGCCGTGCCACGGTTCGGCGCCGGACATCGCGGGCAAGGGCATTGCCAACCCGCTGGCGACCATTTTGTCGGTGTCGATGATGCTGCGTTACAGTTTCAATCAGCAGGCCGCGGCCGATGCCATCGAGAAAGCCGTCAGCCTGGTGCTGGATCAGGGTTTGCGCACGGGCGACATCTGGTCGGCCGGTTGCACTAAAGTCGGTACGCAGGAAATGGGTGACGCAGTAGTCGCCGCGCTGCGGAATCTGTAATCTCTCGGGCCCGCTGCCAAATTCATTACAAAGCAGCGGCCCACATTTCAAGAAGGTGTAGTTGCGATGAAACGTGTAGGTCTGATCGGTTGGCGCGGTATGGTCGGTTCCGTGCTCATGCAGCGGATGCTGGAAGAGCAGGATTTCGATCTTATCGAGCCGGTGTTTTTCACCACTTCCAATGTCGGTGGCCAAGGCCCGTCCGTGGGCAAGGACATTGCTCCGCTCAAGGACGCTTACAGCATTGAAGAGCTGAAAACCCTCGACGTGATTCTGACCTGCCAGGGTGGCGACTACACCAGCGAAGTCTTCCCCAAGCTGCGTGAAGCCGGCTGGCAGGGCTACTGGATCGACGCCGCTTCCAGCCTGCGTATGCAGGATGACGCGGTGATCGTTCTGGACCCGGTGAACCGCAAGGTCATCGACCAGCAACTGGACGCGGGCACCAAGAACTACATCGGCGGCAACTGTACCGTCAGCCTGATGCTGATGGGCCTGGGTGGCCTGTTCGAAGCCGGTCTGGTGGAGTGGATGAGCGCCATGACCTATCAGGCGGCCTCCGGTGCCGGCGCGCAGAACATGCGTGAACTGATCAAGCAGATGGGCGCGACCCACGCCGCTGTTGCCGATCAACTGGCCGATCCGGCCAGCGCGATCCTCGACATCGACCGTCGTGTTGCCGAAGCCATGCGCAGCGACGCGTACCCGACCGAAAACTTCGGCGTACCGCTGGCCGGCAGCCTGATTCCGTGGATCGACAAGGAACTGCCGAACGGCCAGAGCCGCGAAGAGTGGAAGGCCCAGGCCGAGACCAACAAGATCCTCGGTCGCTTCAAGAGCCCGATCCCGGTCGATGGCATCTGTGTGCGTATCGGCGCCATGCGCTGCCACAGCCAGGCGCTGACCATCAAGCTGAACAAAGATGTGCCGATCGCTGATATCGAAGGGCTGATCAGCCAGCACAACCCTTGGGTCAAGCTGGTGCCGAACAGCCGTGAGACCAGCATTCAGGAGCTGAGCCCGAACAAGGTCACCGGCACCCTGAACATCCCGGTTGGCCGTCTGCGCAAGCTGAACATGGGTTCGCAGTTCGTCGGCGCGTTCACCGTTGGCGACCAGTTGTTGTGGGGCGCGGCCGAACCGCTGCGCCGCATGCTGCGGATCCTGCTCGAGCGTTGATCGGTTGATGCAATGAAAGAACCCGCGCCTTGAAAGAGGTGCGGGTTTTTTTATGCAAGTAGCGTCGTCAGTGCCGGCCTCATCGCGAGCAAGCTCGCTCCCACAGAGAGTTGGAGTTGAATAGAAATTTTGTGTACACCATCAGCCCCTGTGGGAGCGAGCTTGCTCGCGATGGGGCCAGGTCAGGCACCACAGAATTGCCTGCATGCCAGTCACCCGGTAAAGTGCCGCTCCCCCCGTTTCGCCAGAGGTAAAACCCATGAGCCAGTCCATTGATATTGCCGTGATCGGCGCCACCGGTACTGTCGGCGAAACGCTCGTGCAGATTCTCGAAGAGCGCGATTTCCCGATCGGCACCCTTCACCTGTTGGCCAGCAGCGAATCGGCCGGCAGTTCCGTACCGTTTCGCGGCAAGAACGTGCGGGTGCGGGAAGTCGATGAGTTCGACTTCAGCAAGGTGCAGCTTGGGTTTTTCGCGGCCGGCCCGGCGGTTTCGTTGAGTTTTGCTTCCCGCGCGACCGATGCCGGATGCTCGGTGATCGATCTCTCCGGTGCCTTGCCGGCCGAAAAGGCGCCGCAGGTCGTGCCTGAGGCGAACGCTCAGGTGTTGGCTGGCTTGAAAAAACCGTTTCAGGTCAGCAGTCCAAGTCCGTCGGCCACCACGCTGGCGGTGGTGCTCGCGCCGCTGATGGATTTGCTCGATTTGCAGCGCATCAGCTTGACCGCCAGCCTGGCGGTATCGGCCCAGGGCCGCGAAGCCGTGAGCGAGCTGGCGCGGCAGACCGCCGAGCTACTGAATGTGCGGCCGCTGGAGCCGAAATTCTTTGATCGGCAGATGGCCTTCAACCTGTTGGCCCAGGTCGGCAAACCGGATGAGCAAGGCCATACGTTGCTGGAAAAGCGCCTGGTGCGTGAGCTGCGTCAGGTCATGGCGCGGCCGTCATTGAAGATTTCTGTCACTTGCATTCAAGCCCCGGTGTTTTTTGGCGATAGCTATAGCGTGACCCTGCAGTCCGCGAGTGAAATCGACCTGGTGAAAATCAATGCGGCCCTGGAAGACGCACCCGGCATCGAGCTGGTGGAAGCCGGCGATTACCCGACCCCGGTGGGCGATGCGGTAGGGCAGGATGTGGTCTACGTCGGTCGGGTTCGCCAGGGTATCGACGACCCGTCGGAACTTAATCTGTGGCTGACGTCAGATAACGTACGCAAAGGCGCGGCGCTCAACGCTGTGCAGCTGGCTGAGTTGTTGCTTAAAGACCTGCTGTAAAAGATACTTTGCAACAATTTGTCGATTGATTCCGGGCGAGCCTATGCTTGCCGGAGTGCTGAAGGCGAGCCGCTCTGCGGGGCTTTGCCGGGCATTAATGAAATGACCGCGCGCGACGACTCTCGCCGTTGCGCGCAATGCCTTACGGCAGCGACTATCAATACCTTCTCGCTGGCCGAGGAATGTTCAAACTAAGGATGAGCTAATGGTTCAAGTTCGCAAACTGGTGTTAGCAATAGCGGCCGCCTCGGCGCTGTCCTCCGGTATGGCGCATGCCCTCGGGCTCGGGGAGTTGACCCTGAAATCGACGCTCAACCAGCCGCTGGTAGCGGAAATCGAGCTGCTCGATGTCAAGGATCTCACCGCTGCCGAAGTGGTGCCGAGCCTGGCCTCACCAGACGATTTCGCCAAGGCCGGTGTCGACCGCCAGGCGTTTCTGAACGACTTGACCTTCACCCCGGTGCTAAACGCCAGCGGCAAAAGCATCCTGCGCGTGACCTCCAGCAAGCCACTCTCCGAACCCATGGTGAAGTTCCTGGTTCAGGTCATGTGGCCGAACGGTCGTTTGCTGCGCGACTACAGTGTGCTGCTCGATCCGTCCAAATTCTCGCCGCAAACCGCTGAAGCGGCTGCGCAACCGACGTCAACGGTTGCCGCACCCGTAACCGGTGCGACCAAGGCGTCCCAATACACCACCACACCGCGCGATACCCTGTGGGAAATCGCCGCGAAGGCGCGTAATGGCGGTTCGATCCAGCAAACCATGCTCGCCATCCAGGCGCTGAACCCGGACGCCTTCATTGACGGCAACATCAACCGCTTGAAAACCGGCCAGGTGCTGCGCCTGCCGGACCAGGCGCAGAGCGCCGGCCTGCCGCAACCCAAGGCCATTGCCGAAGTAGCCGCGCAAAACAAGGCCTGGCGTCAGGGTCGTCGTTATGTGGCGAAACCCGGGGCAGGGCAGCAGCAGCTCGACGCCACCAATCGCGCACGCACCGATGGTGCTCCGGCTCAAGCGGCCACCGACAAGCTGAGCCTGGTTTCTGCCGAGTCCGGCAAGAACCGTGGCAAAGGTCCTGTCGGCGATGCCAAGGCCCTCGGCAACAAGCTGGCGGTGACCCAGGAAAGCCTCGACACCAGTCGTCGTGATAATGCCGAACTGAAGAGCCGCATGGCCGACCTGCAAAGCCAGGTGGACAAGCTGCAGCGCCTGATCGAGCTGAAGAACAACCAATTGGCCAAGTTGCAGGCCGAGGGCGCAAATGGCGCCCCGGCTGCTGCGACGGCTCCGGCAATGTCGGCCGAACTTGCTGCCAACCCGGCCGCAGCGCCTGCTCCGGCTGACACTGCACCAGCGTCCGAGGCAACTCCGGCGTCGGCCGAGAAGCCCGTTGAGGCAACACCGGCAGCATCCGACGATCAGAAATTCAATGAGTTGCTGACCAATCCGGTGCTCCTGGGCCTGGTGGGTGGCGGTGCGGTGATTCTACTGCTCTTGCTGCTGTTGCTGGCGCGCCGCCGCAAAGCCCTGCAAGAAGCCGAAAAGCATATGCGCATGGCGCGTGCCTTGGCCGAAGAACAGCCGTTCTCGGCCGATTTCGACTTGCCGGAAACCAGCTTCGAAGGCCTGGAAGTTCCGTCGCCGAGCGTGAAGCTGGCGACTGCACCGACGCCTGCTCCCGCGCCAGCGCCGGTCGTTGCTCCAGTCGTGATGACCACGCCGATCGCCGCGCCATTGGTGGCGCCGGCTGCCGAGCGTTCCGACGACGTGCTGGGCCAGGCCCAGTCGCACATCAATGCCGGTCGCTTGAACCAGGCTGCCGCGTTGCTGGAGGACGGCGTCAAGCAGGAGCCCAAGCGCAGTGACCTGCGCTTGAAACTGATGGAAGTCTACGGCCAGCAAGGCGATCGCGATGCGTTCGTCGGCCAGGAGCGTCAGTTGGTGGCCAATGGCGATAACTTTGCCCAGGTTGAAAAGCTCAAAAGCCGCTTCCCGGCCATGGCGCTGGTGGCTGCCGGTGGTATCGCCGCAGCCGCCGTTGCCGCCGAGCTGGACGCGCAATACGTCAAGGATCTGTTGCTCGATGAGCCGCAAGCACCGGCGCCAGAGCCAGAACCGGCGACGTTCGAGGATGACCTCGACAGCGCCTTCGACCTGAGCCTGGATGATCTGGACGCGATCACGCCTGTGGCGCCGGCACCTGCGCCGGAGCCTGAAGTGGCGGCGCTGGCAGACCTGGATGAATTCCCGCTGGATGACGATCTGAGTTTTGAGTCGGTGTTGCAGCAACAGACTGAAATCAAGGAAAACCTCGATGATCTGTCGGACTTCGACCTGGACCTGGATCTCGGTGCAGAACCGTTGCCGGCGATACTGGCTGAAGATGATTTCCTGCTGGATCTGGACGAAGGCGTGAAGGACTTTCCGGTCGCCGAAACCCCGGCTGTTCCCGAGGTTGCACTGGATGATCTGGAATTACCGGCCGATTTCGACCTGTCGCTGGCCGATGAAATGGACGCGCCGGATGCGTTCGAAGCAGAGTTGGATGATGTCAACGCCGAGCTGGAGAGCCTGTCCAACAGCATCGGCGAGCCGACCTTCACCGAAGCAGATGCCGCGCTGGGCGACGATGATGACTTCGACTTCCTCTCGGGCACTGACGAAGCCGCCACCAAGCTCGATCTGGCTCAGGCCTATATCGACATGGGCGACAGCGACGGTGCCCGCGACATCCTCAATGAAGTGGTAAGCGAAGGCAGTGCCGAGCAGAAGAGTGAAGCCGAGGAAATGCTTTCGCGCCTGGCTTGAGTGTTCGGTAGGTTGTAAACAGAGCGGCAGCCTATTGAGGCTGCCGTTTTTGTTTGGTCCATGAATTGATGTCGTCTGCGGTGGCCCCTTCGCGGGCAAGCCCGCTCCCACAATGGTTTTGTGTTGACCACAAAATGTGCATCCACTAAAGATCCCCTGTGGGAGCGAGCTTGCTCGCGATGAGGCCCTAACATTCACTCCAGTCCCTCAGTTGTACTGGCATCCCCTCCAGTCGGCCTTATAATGCCCGCCTTTGGTACATCAGCAGGCTGTCCCTCCTTGGCAAATATAGATAACCCGGCCGCCGAAATGGCAGCCGACGGCTTTTTCCGCATCGCGCTGGGCGTCGAATACAAGGGCTCGCGCTACCGCGGCTGGCAGCGCCAGGCGTCCGGGGTGCTCACCGTGCAGGAAACCCTCGAAAACGCCTTGTCCAAAGTCGCCGATTCACCCGTTTCGCTGATGTGCGCCGGGCGTACCGATGCCGGGGTGCATGCCTGCGGACAGGTGGTGCATTTCGACACCCAGGTCGAGCGTTCGATGAAGGCCTGGACCATGGGCGCCAACATCAACTTGCCCCACGACGTCAGTGTCAGTTGGGCCAAGGTCATGCCAGCGCATTTCCATGCGCGGTTCAAGGCCATTGCCCGGCGTTATCGCTATGTGATCTACAACGATCAGATCCGCCCCGCACACCTGAACGAAGAAGTGACCTGGAACCACCGTCCGCTGGACGTCGAGCGCATGGCCGAGGCCGCCCAGTACCTGCTCGGCACCCATGATTTCAGCGCGTTTCGCGCCGGCCAGTGCCAGGCCAAGTCGCCGATCAAGGAGCTGCACCACCTGCGCGTCACCCGTCACGGCAAGATGATCGTGCTGGATATTCGCGCCAGCGCCTTCCTGCATCACATGGTGCGCAACATTGCCGGCGTGCTGATGACCATTGGTGCTGGTGAGCGTCCGGTGGAGTGGATGAAAGAGGTGTTGGAGAGCCGGATTCGGCGGACCGGTGGCGTGACCGCGCATCCATTCGGTTTGTATCTGGTTCAGGTCGAGTACCGTGACGAGTTCCAATTACCCGAGCGCTACATCGGTCCACACTTCCTGACCGGTTTCTCGGAACTTGGCGGCTGACGCCCTCGGATGCTTTTGTTACCATCCGGGACTTTCCCGGATTTGTCTTGGAGTTGTGTCGACATGTCAGCCGTTCGCAGCAAGATCTGTGGGATTACCCGCATGGAAGATGCGTTGGCAGCCGTCGAGGCCGGGGCGGATGCCATCGGATTCGTGTTCTACGCCAAAAGCCCCCGTGCGGTGACGTTCCAGCAGGCGCGCTCGATCATCAAGGCGCTGCCGCCGTTCGTAACCACCGTGGGCTTGTTCGTCAATGCGAGCCGTTGCGAATTGGGTGAAATTCTCGACGCGGTGCCCCTGGACCTGCTGCAATTTCACGGCGATGAAAGCGCGGCCGAGTGCGAAGGTTGGCACCGCCCGTACATCAAGGCGCTGCGGGTCAAGGCGGGTGATGACATCGCCGCGGCCTGTGATGCCTATGCCAGTGCCAGCGGGATCTTGCTCGATACCTATGTCGAAGGCGTTCCCGGAGGAACCGGTGAGGCATTTGACTGGTCACTGATACCGCAAGGCTTGAGCAAGCCGATCATTCTGGCGGGCGGTCTGACGCCGGATAACGTCGCCGAAGCGGTTGCGCGCGTTCGACCTTACGCCGTGGATGTCAGCGGCGGGGTAGAGGCGAGCAAGGGCATCAAGGATCACGCAAAGATTCAGGCATTTATCAAAGCGGTACGCGGTAGCACCTGTTGATGTGACGGCTGGCAGACTGCCGCCGTCCACTGCACTGTACAAAGCGGATGCACTGCACACAGCAGGCAGATCCGAGGGTTTGTGGTTGCACGCAGGTCATGTTTCGCGCTGACCGTGGCAGTCCATCGACCGTCGCCGCACACATGAATTTAGCGCTAGGGCATACACGGGGCCGCGAACCAGAGCGTTCGGGCCGCCGGTACTGGAGAAAGAAAGCATGAGCAACTGGTTAGTAGACAAACTGATCCCTTCGATCATGCGTTCCGAGGTCAAAAAGAGCTCGGTGCCTGAAGGTCTTTGGCACAAATGCCCGTCTTGCGAGGCTGTGCTTTATCGTCCAGAGTTGGAAAAGACCCTGGACGTTTGCCCCAAGTGCAACCATCACATGCGTATCGGCGCCCGCGCTCGTATCGACATTTTTCTCGACGTTGAAGGTCGTACCGAGCTGGGTGCGGACCTGGAGCCGGTTGACCGTCTGAAATTCCGCGACGGCAAGAAGTACAAGGACCGCCTGACCGCTGCACAAAAGCAGACCGGTGAAAAAGATGCGCTGGTTTCCATGAGCGGCACTTTGCTGGGCATGCCGGTCGTGGTTTCGGCGTTCGAGTTTTCCTTCATGGGCGGTTCGATGGGCGCCATCGTCGGTGAGCGTTTCGTTCGCGCCGCCAACTACGCCCTGGAAAAACGTTGCCCGATGATCTGCTTCGCCGCTTCCGGCGGTGCGCGGATGCAGGAAGCGCTGATTTCCCTGATGCAGATGGCCAAGACCTCCGCGGTGCTGGCGCGTTTGCGTGAAGAGGGCATCCCGTTCATCTCGGTGTTGACCGATCCGGTCTACGGCGGCGTTTCCGCCAGTCTGGCGATGCTGGGTGACGTGATTGTCGGTGAGCCGAAGGCGTTGATCGGTTTTGCCGGTCCGCGTGTGATCGAGCAAACCGTGCGTGAAAAACTGCCGGAAGGCTTCCAGCGCAGCGAGTTCCTGCTGGAGCACGGTGCCATCGACATGATCATCGATCGTCAGGAGCTGCGTCCGCGTCTGGGCAACCTGCTGGCGCAAATGATGGGTCTGCCAACGCCGAAGTTCGTGGCTGCACCTATCGAGCCGATCGTGGTTCCACCGGTACCTGTCGGCCTATGACCCAACGTACCCTTGGCGAATGGCTCGCCTACCTCGAGCAGTTGCACCCTTCGGCCATCGACATGGGCCTGGAGCGGTCGCAGCAGGTAGCGTCCCGCATGGGACTGGGCAAGCCGGCGCCGCGGGTGATTACGGTCACCGGGACCAACGGCAAGGGTTCCACCTGTGCGTTCGTGGCGTCCTTGCTGCGGGCCCAGGGCTTGAAAGTGGGGGTTTACAACTCCCCGCACCTGCTGCGTTACAACGAGCGGGTGCAGGTCAATGGCGTCGAAGCCACTGACGCCGAGCTGTGCGAGGCCTTTGTCGCGGTAGAGGCCGGGCGCGGCGATACTTCCCTGACTTACTTCGAAATGGGCACCCTGGCGGCGTTCTGGCTATTCCAGCGTTCAGGGCTCGATGCTGTGGTGCTGGAAGTCGGTCTTGGCGGTCGCCTGGATACGGTCAACGTGGTGGACGCCGATGTGGCGCTGGTCACCAGTATTGGCGTCGATCATGCGGATTACCTCGGTGATACACGAGAGTCCGTGGCCTTCGAGAAGGCCGGTATTTTCCGTCAGGGCGCGCCTGCGCTCTGCGGCGATCTGAATCCTCCACAACCTCTGCTGGACAAGGCGCGCGAGCTAAAATGCCCGTTTTTCCTGCGTGGGCGCGATTTTGATCTCGGTATGACCGATCACAACTGGCAGTGGCGCGGTGTCGATGCGCAAGGGCGTGCAGTTGAACTGCGCGACTTGCCACTGCTCGATCTGCCGATGGAAAACGCTGCGCTGGCGATGCAGGCGTACCTGCTGCTCGGCTTGCCTTGGGTGGATGCGCAGATTATCGAGGCGCTGCGGGCAACGAAGGTAGTCGGTCGCCTGGATCGCCGTGAGTTCGAGTGGCTAGGCAAGCGCTTGAATCTATTGCTGGATGTGGGGCATAACCCCCATGCGGCGGAGTATCTGGCTCGTCGTCTGGCCAGTCGCCCGCCGGTCGGCAAGCGCCTGGCGGTGTTCGGGCTGTTGGCGGACAAGGATCTGGATGGTGTTGTCGGCGAATTGAATGCTAGTGTCCAGCACTGGGCTGTCGCACCGCTGGATTCGCCTCGAGCGCGTCCGGTTGCGGATTTGCACGGCGCTCTGCAGGGTCTGGGTGCTTCGGTCACGTCATACGAAAGTGTCGCGGCCGCCCTGGAAGGGCAGTGCGCGCGGGCCACGAGCGACGACGAAATCCTGTTGTTCGGATCATTTTATTGTGTCGCCGAGGCCCTTGAATGGCTGGCCCGGCGCTCCACGGAGGACGCGGCAAATGGCATTGCTGGATAAGGCATACAAGCAGCGCATGGTTGGCGCCCTGGTGTTGGTCGCGCTGGCAGTGATTTTTCTGCCGATGCTGTTTTCCCGCCAGGACGAACAGCGCCAGGTGACGGTCGAAGCGCCGGCGGCTCCGCGGGCGCCTGCGATGCCCCAGGTGCAGGTCGAGCCCGTGGTGGTGCCCGAGCCGCAAGCCTTGCCTCAGGAACCCGTGCCGAGCGATGACGAAATCGCCCAGCAGGAATCGGCGGTGCCAAGTGCGCCGGTAGTTCCAGCACCAGCGGCTCCAGCGCCAGCGGCCAAACCGGCTGCACCGGCGCCAGTCCCGGCTCTGGCCGCCAAACCTGCGACAGCGCCTGCCCAGCCGATCACCGCGGCACCGGGCAAGCCGGACACCACGCAAAGCCGTGTCGATGCCAATGGTTTGTCTGTCAGCTGGTCGGTGCAACTGGCCAGCCTGTCGAGTCGTGAAAGCGCGGAAAAACTTCAGAAAACCCTGCGCAGCCAGGGTTACAACGCCTACATCCGTACCGCCGACGGCAAAAACCGGGTGTTTGTCGGGCCGTTGATCGAGCGCGCTGAGGCCGACCGCCTGCGTGACTTGCTGAACCGCCAGCAGAATCTCAAGGGGTTTGTGGTGCGCTTTCAACCGGAACGTGGCTAAAACTATCGCCCCGATATGAAATGCACTGGCAATAGCAGCTTACCGATAAGCACGGGCTCTGCTAAAATGCGCCGCCTTATCCGTCTGTAGGCTGCACTGTGCCATTTACCTGGGTTGACTGGGCGATCGTAGCGATCGTCGCCATCTCCGCATTGATCAGTCTGAGCCGCGGCTTCGTCAAAGAAGCATTGTCGCTGCTGACCTGGATCATCGCAGGAGTCGTTGCCTGGATGTTCGGTGGCTCACTGTCCGAGTACCTCGGCGGGTACATTCAAACGCCATCGGCTCGTATAATCACGGGCTGTGCCATCATGTTTGTCGCCACTTTAATCGTAGGCGCAATGATCAATTATCTTATCGGCGAACTGGTTCGCGTCACCGGGCTCTCCGGGACCGACCGATTCCTCGGCATGGCCTTCGGCGCCGCGCGTGGCGGGTTGCTGGTGGTCATCGCCGTCGGGCTGTTGAGCCTGGGGCCGGTACAGCAGGACGGGTGGTGGAAAGAGTCACAGCTCGTGCCAAAATTTTTATTGGTCGCCGACTGGTCCAAAAACCTGATCCTCGGGTGGAGCAGTCAGTGGCTTGCCAGCGGAATCAGCGTACCCGCTGATATACCGTTCAAGGAGCACCTCTTG
This sequence comes from Pseudomonas sp. P5_B3, assembly GCF_056400405.1. Classification (NCBI taxonomy): domain Bacteria; kingdom Pseudomonadati; phylum Pseudomonadota; class Gammaproteobacteria; order Pseudomonadales; family Pseudomonadaceae; genus Pseudomonas; species Pseudomonas sp. P5_B3. The sequence goes on from NZ_JBFULI010000029.1 coordinate 62,005, forward strand.
CCGATGGCCAAAACGCCTCAGTGAGTTGTGTTCAGTTCAGATCCATTAAGTAGGGGTTGCGTCGCATGTGTGGCATCGTCGGTATCGTCGGTAAGTCGAACGTCAATCAGGCGCTGTATGACGCGCTAACCGTCCTCCAGCACCGCGGCCAGGACGCTGCCGGTATCGTGACCAGCCACGATGGCCGGTTATTCCTGCGCAAGGACAACGGCCTGGTGCGTGACGTGTTCCATCAGCGTCACATGCAGCGCCTGGTCGGTCACATGGGTATTGGCCATGTGCGCTACCCGACCGCGGGCAGCTCGACCTCGGCCGAAGCTCAACCGTTTTACGTCAACTCGCCTTACGGCATCACCCTGGCGCACAACGGTAACCTGACCAACGTTGAACAACTGGCCAAGGAGATTTACGAATCTGACCTGCGCCACGTCAACACCAGCTCCGATTCGGAAGTGCTGCTGAACGTGTTCGCTCACGAACTGGCCCAGCGCGGCAAGTTGCAGCCAACCGAAGAAGACGTGTTCGCCGCTGTGACTGACGTGCACAACCGTTGTGTCGGTGGCTACGCCGTCGTGGCGATGGTGACCGGCTACGGCATCGTCGGTTTCCGCGACCCGCACGGCATCCGTCCGATCGTGTTCGGCCAGCGTCACACCGACGAAGGCGTCGAGTACATGATCGCCTCCGAAAGCGTTTCCCTGGACGTGCTCGGCTTCACCCTGATTCGCGACCTGGCACCGGGCGAAGCGGTCTACATCACTGAAGACGGCAAGCTGCACACCCGTCAGTGCGCGACCAACCCGTCGTTGACTCCGTGCATTTTCGAACATGTGTACCTGGCGCGTCCGGATTCGATCATCGACGGCGTGTCGGTCTACAAGGCCCGCCTGCGCATGGGTGAGAAGCTGGCCGAGAAGATCCTGCGCGAGCGTCCGGATCACGATATCGACGTGGTCATCCCGATCCCGGACACCAGCCGCACCGCGGCCCTGGAACTGGCGAACCACCTGGGCGTGAAGTTCCGCGAAGGCTTCGTGAAGAACCGCTACATCGGCCGGACCTTCATCATGCCGGGCCAGGCTGCGCGCAAGAAGTCGGTACGCCAGAAGCTCAATGCCATCGAGCTGGAGTTCCGCGGCAAGAACGTGATGCTGGTGGATGACTCCATCGTTCGCGGTACCACTTGCAAGCAGATCATCCAGATGGCCCGCGAAGCTGGCGCCAAGAACGTGTACTTCTGCTCTGCGGCCCCAGCGGTTCGCTACCCGAACGTCTATGGCATCGACATGCCGAGCGCTCACGAACTGATCGCCCACAACCGTTCGACCCAGGACGTGGCTGACTTGATCGGCGCTGACTGGCTGATTTATCAGGATCTGCCTGACTTGATCGAAGCGGTCGGTGGCGGCAAGATCAAGATCGACAAGTTCGATTGCGCGGTGTTCGATGGCCAGTACGTCACCGGCGACGTCGACGAGGCTTACCTGAACAAGATCGAGCAGGCACGCAACGATGCCTCCAAGGTCAAGACGCAGGCAGTCAGTGCGATCATCGATCTGTACAACAACTGAGTTTCTACCGGCCCTGAGGGGCCGGTTTTGTATCTGGCAAAAAGAACTTCATCTATCAAGAGCAGGGCAAGGAGTGACAGCATGAGTCAGGAATGGGATGCCGGTCGGCTGGACAGCGACCTCGAAGGTGTAGCGTTCGATACCCTGGCCGTACGCGCCGGTCAGCACCGTACGCCGGAAGGCGAACACGGTGATCCGATGTTCTTCACCTCCAGCTACGTGTTCCGTACCGCCGCCGACGCCGCTGCGCGCTTCGCTGGCGAAGTGCCGGGCAACGTTTATTCGCGCTACACCAACCCGACCGTACGCGCGTTCGAAGAGCGCATCGCCGCGCTGGAAAGCGCCGAGCAGGCCGTGGCCACCGCCACCGGTATGGCCGCGATCATGGCTGTGGTGATGAGCCTGTGCAGCGCCGGTGATCACGTGCTGGTGTCGCGTAGCGTATTCGGCTCGACCATCAGCCTGTTCGAAAAGTACTTCAAGCGTTTCGGCATCGAAGTCGATTACGTGGCCCTGGCGGATTTGTCCGGCTGGGACGCGGCGATCAAGGCCAATACCAAATTGCTGTTCGTCGAGTCGCCGTCCAACCCGCTGGCCGAATTGGTCGACATCGCCGAACTGGCGAAAATCGCGCACGCCAAAGGCGCGATGCTGGTGGTCGACAACTGCTTCTGCACCCCGGCCTTGCAGCAGCCGCTGAAAATGGGCGCGGACATCGTCGTGCACTCGGCCACCAAGTTCATCGATGGCCAGGGCCGTTGCATGGGTGGCGTGGTCGCCGGTCGCAGCGAGCAGATGAAAGAGGTGGTGGGCTTCCTGCGTACTGCCGGGCCGACCCTGAGCCCGTTCAATGCCTGGATCTTCCTCAAGGGCCTGGAAACCCTGAACCTGCGGATGAAGGCCCATTGTGCCAACGCCCAGCAACTGGCCGAATGGCTGGAGCAGCAGGAAGGCATCGAGAAAGTCCATTACGCCGGTCTCAAGAGTCATCCACAGCACGAACTGGCGCTGCGCCAGCAGAAGGGTTTCGGTGCGGTCGTCAGTTTTGAGGTCAAGGGCGGCAAAGAGGGCGCCTGGCGCTTTATCGATGCCACGCGCCTGATTTCGATCACCGCCAACCTGGGCGACAGCAAGACCACCATCACCCATCCGAGCACCACGTCCCATGGTCGCCTGGCGCCGCAGGAGCGTGAAGCGGCGGGCATTCGTGACAGCCTGATCCGCGTTGCGGTCGGTCTGGAAGACGTGGCGGACCTGCAAGCCGATCTGGCGCGCGGCCTGGCTGCGTTGTGATCGACTTGTCTGCACCGGCCACCGGCTCGAATGGTCGCGTAGCGCTGGTGACCGGTGCTGCGCGAGGCATTGGCCTGGGGATCTCGGCCTGGCTGATCAGCGAAGGCTGGCAAGTCGTGTTGACGGATCTGGACCGCGAGCGCGGCTCGAAAGTGGCGAAGGTGCTGGGTGACAACGCCTGGTTCATCACCATGGATGTCGCCAGCGAGGGGCAGGTCGCACTGGGCGTGGCCGAGGTGCTCGGCCAGTTCGGGCGCCTGGATGCACTGGTCTGCAATGCCGCGGTTGCCGATCCGCATAACATCACTCTGGAAAGCCTCGACTTGGCTCACTGGAATCGGGTGTTGGCGGTGAACCTCAGCGGGCCGATGTTGCTGGCCAAGCACTGTGCGCCGTACCTGCGCGCTCACAGCGGTGCCATCGTCAATCTGGCCTCGACCCGCGCCGGGCAGTCTGAGCCCGACACAGAGGCTTATGCGGCGAGCAAGGGCGGTTTGCTGGCCCTGACTCATGCGTTGGCCATCAGTCTTGGCCCGGAGATCCGGGTCAATGCCGTCAGCCCTGGCTGGATCGATGCGCGCGATCCTTCGGTGCGGCGTGCCGAACCCTTGACCGAAGCCGATCATGCCCAGCATCCGGCGGGCAGGGTAGGGACGGTCGAGGATGTCGCGGCGATGGTGGCCTGGCTGCTGTCGAGGAACGCCGGGTTTGTCACCGGCCAGGAATTCGTGGTCGATGGCGGCATGACCAAGAAGATGATTTACAGCGAGTGATGGGGGCAGGGTGCGGTTTTCGGCATTTGATGTTGAATGTGCTGCCCTCATCGCGAGCAAGCTCGCTCCCACAGAGGGAGAGAGCATGCTTTTAACTGTGGGAGCGAGCTTGCTCGCGATGGCGGACTGATGGTTGCCGACACTGGCCGGAATGACACAATTTTGTCTTTTTCAGAAAAACTTCAATCCTGCTATTGACTTAGGTTCGCTACCTGCGTAAATTTCGCGGCCTCGGAGATGCAAACGGGTGATTAGCTCAGCTGGGAGAGCGTCTGCCTTACAAGCAGAATGTCGGCGGTTCGATCCCGTCATCACCCACCACTCCCGAGATACTTGCGAAAGCAAGAGGTAGGCTGAAATGCCTCCACCGACGCGCAGCGGTAGTTCAGTCGGTTAGAATACCGGCCTGTCACGCCGGGGGTCGCGGGTTCGAGTCCCGTCCGCTGCGCCATATTTTCCGAGTCGGGCATGCCTGGCTCGAGATTGAAAAGCTACTGAGTTTTCAATCAGACGAGTTACTTGAGCATCTGCTCAAAGCGATACGCAGCGGTAGTTCAGTCGGTTAGAATACCGGCCTGTCACGCCGGGGGTCGCGGGTTCGAGTCCCGTCCGCTGCGCCATATCTGCCCCGAGGCCCACTGAACGCCTTGGAGCTACGAAGAAAGCCGTTGGTTCACTTCGAGTCGATAGCAAAGACCCTGGTCGAAAGGCCGGGGTTTTTTGTGTCTGAAATTCAGGTTTTTCTCCTCTCGCCTTTTTCCAGACGGACCTTTCTGCGTGCCTCTTCGCATGAATGGCCGATTGGAGCTGCGACGCCGTCGTTCAGCGGCGCCTCTGACCTCGCGCTACCGAGATTCACGGCTACAGTTAACGTGCTGCGTCGAGTAGTCGCGTTTTTTTGATTTGTCAGTCAGTTTTTGGTTTTCCGTAAGGCCATAAGCCTATAAACTTAACCTTTCGGTCAGCTTTGCACTGTCAACAACAGCCTTTTGCATCGTCGAAAAGGGCTTCTGCAAGACTCGAGATTTCCAGTACATAACCAGAAGGGCGGACCCCATAACCGCCCAGAGGATGATCCATGTCCAACCGTGATATATCCCGGCGCTCGTTCCTTCAGGGCGGGCTGGTAGCGGGTGTGAGCGTGACGCTCACGCCATTGAGCAGCCAGGCGCTGGCCGCCTTGATGGAAAACAGCGTGACCGTGCCGTCCGAGCAGTGGCTCGGCAACAATGGCAAGGCGCGCGCCCGTAACGATGCCTTGTCCAAGGTCTGCGGCAGCAAGGTCTTTGCCCGCGACATCCGCGCCAAGGACATGCCGGGCTGGCCGCAGCAGCAGGGCCACGCCATGCTGCTCAAAACCATCAAGGCGGACCGCATCTACGCGGGTCTGGACCTTTCATGGCTCGGTACCGAGTTGCAGCCCGACCGCATCGTCACCGCCGAAGACCTGGTCAAGGACGGTATCGTGTTCCCTGAGGAGCACGCCCCGGATCCGCTGTTGCCGGCCGGCAAGGTGCCGATGTTCATCGGCCACCCGGTGGCGATCCTGATCTGGAACGACTTCGAGCGTTTCCGTCAGGCCAAGAACCAACTCAAATTCAATGACAAGGCGATTCGTTACGGTGCCCAGGTACCGTTCTACGAAGGCGATCCCTACGGCAGCTTCCGCTACGTGCGTGTCGGCGGCGCGACCTCGGCGGATGAAGACGAGTTCGCCAGCCTCAAGGATTCGATCCTGTTCCCGATGCTGAAAAACCGTCGTCCGGTGTGGAACTCCCAGCCGAACCTGCACGGCAACCTGACCGAGCGCGGGCTGTTCTACGCCAGGCGCATGAAGCAGCAGATCGATACGCCGCCGGACAACTGGCTGGTGTTCGACGAGCGCTACAAGACCCCGTCGATCGAACCGGCCGCCCTGGAACCGGACAACGGCAACGGTTGGTACGACCCGGCCACCAAGACCTTGCATTTCGTCGTCGCCACCCAGTGTCCGCTGGAAGCCGCGACCGAAACCGCGAAGATGATCGCGCCGTCGCGTTTCGGCCTGGCCAACCTGAACATGCACCCGGGTTATACCGTCGGTTACGGCTCCAAAGACCACAACATTTTCGTCTACTACGCAGCGTTGGCCGCGTTGTACGGCGCCGGTGTGCCGGTGCGCCTGGCCAACGACCGCTACGAGCAGTTCCAGAGCGGCATCAAGCGCCACCCGTTCGACATTCGCTATCAATTGGCGGTGGACAAGACCGACTACAGCTTCAAGATTTTCCGCGCTGAAATGAGCGTCGACGGTGGCGGGCGAATCAACTACAGCCCGTCGGTGGCGGCGGTGGGCGCCACGGCAGCCCAGTCGATCTACTACATGCCGCAGAACGATCTGCAGGTCACGGCCTATCACTCCCGCGCCGTTGAAGCCGGGTCGATGCGTGGCTATGGCACCCTGCAAAGCATGGCGGCGACCGAGATGATGGTCGATGAAATCGCCGGCCGCCTCGGTGTCGATGCCATCGAACTGCGCCGCAAGAACGCATTGCGCTCGGGCATGAAAAACACCCAGGGCGCGATCCCGGCCGGTGCCTTGCGCCTGCACGAGATTCTCGACAAGGCGGCGGTCCACGACACCTGGAAAAACCGCGACGCGATCAAGAAACAACGCGAAGCCGCCGACCCCGATAACTGGTACGGCGTCGGTTTCGCCATTTGCCAGAAAGACTTCGGTACCGGTTCCGAAGCGCCAATGGCCAGCATTGAATTCACTGCCGAAGGCCGCATCAGCCTGCGCCACATCGGTATCGAAATCGGCACCGGCATGTCCACCTCCCAGGCCATGGTCGTGGCCGATTTCCTCGGTATCCCGGCGCACGAAGTGAAGACCGGCGAAACCCAGTGGAAAGAGTTGCAGCTGATCAGTGGCGGCAACCCGTACATCATGAGTCAGGCCGAGCAGGACAATTTCCTGCGCAATCCACGCTGGGTCGGCAAGGTCGCTTCGGCTTCGTCGGCCACCAACTCGGCGTACTACTTCAGCCACGCCACCCGTGAAGCGGCGCGCGTGCTGTTCAACCACGGCCTGTGGCCGGCGGCGCTGGAGATCTGGCGTCAAGGCCCTTATGGCGGCCAGGCCAACCCTTACGTGGTGCGCCGCGAAGATGCCCATTGGGTCGACGGCAAGCTCACCGCCAACGGCATGGAGCCACTGCCTTTCGCCATGCTCGCCAAACGCGTTCACGAGCGTGGCCTGGTGAGCGGCGCCACCGTGCACGGTTTCAACCGCTGGAGCTGGGCCGAGGCCGAGTTCAGCATCGACGGCGTGCGTGAGCGCTTGCCGCTCGATGGCCTGGCGGTCAAGTACGGCGACGGTGCGCCGAAGGCGAAGAAGGTGCAGATGAACAGCGCCGGTTTCCATTTGCTGGATCGGCAGAACATCGCCTACCCGGCGACCCAACTGAACAACGCGGCGGTGACTTACTACAGCCCGGTGGCGACGCTGGTGGAAGTGAAGGTCAACAAGGGGTCGAACGAAGTGTCGGTGCTCAATCATCACTCGTGGATCGAGTGTGGTCGGGTGCTGGTGGAAGAACTGGTCAAGGGCCAGCTCGAAGGCGGTATCGCCATGGGTATCGGCCATGCGCTGATGGAAGAGATGCCGCTGTACGAAGGCGGGCCGGGGGAGGGTGACTGGAACTTCAACCGTTACCGCTTGCCGATGGCGCGCCACGTTGCGGTGTGGAAGCAGACCGCGGAAATCCTGCCGCCACTGTCGCCAAGCGACCCGTCCAAGGGCATCGCCGAAGTGGTGATGATCCCGGTGGTCGGTGCCATCGGCAACGCTGTGGCCCATGCCATCGGTAAACGTGTTCGCGACCTGCCTATCACTTCTGCACGCATCAAGGAGGCCCTCAATGGCTAACCGTCCGCTTCAACTGACCCTCAACGGTCAATCCGTCGGCCCGGTGGACATCCCTGATGACCTGCCGATGATCGACTACCTGCACGAATACAAGAACCTCACCGGCTCGCGCCTGGGCTGTGGTCAGGGCATCTGCCACGCCTGCGTGGTGATCGTCGACAACCCGGACGGTACCAGCGAGGAAGTGCGCACCTGCATCACCGGCGCACACTATTTCGAAGGCAAGAAGGTTCGGACCATCGAAGGCCATGCGACCCGCGACGAGCAGGGCAAGGTCACCGAGCTGAACCCGATCCAGCAGCGCTTCGTCGACGAGTTCGCCTTCCAGTGCAGCTACTGCGCACCGGGCTTCGTGAATGCCGCGACCGTGCTGGTGGAAAAGCTGCAGCGTCAGCCCGTCGTCAAAAGCCAGCTGGAAAAAGTCATCGAGGACAGCCTCGGTCATCACATCTGCCGTTGCACCGGATACGTGCGCTATTACAGCGCCACCCGCAACGTGCTGACCGATCTCGGCCTGGTCAAGGAGAGTTAAGCATGAAGTTTCTACTTAGCCGCCTGGCGTTGGCGGTTGGTCTGGCTGCGCCTGTGGTGGCGGCTCACGCGGATGATGCGCAGGTCAAGCAAGGCGAGTACCTCGCCCGTGCCGCCGACTGCATGGCGTGCCATACCGCACCGGGTGGCGCGCCCTATGCGGGCGGTCTGCCGATCGTGTCGCCGTTCGGCACGATCTACGGCACCAACATCACCCCGAGCAAAGAGCACGGCATCGGCCTGTACAACGATGACGAGTTCTTTGCCGCGCTGACCGAAGGCAAGCGCCGGGATGGCGCGAACCTGTATCCGGCGATGCCCTACACCTCGTATCACCTGATGCCGCGAGCAGATTCCGACGCGATTCATGCCTACCTGAAAACCGTCGAACCGATCGAGCGCGCCGCACCGGAAACCAGCCTGAGCTTCCCGTTCAACGTGCGCCTGGGCCTGATGGGCTGGAACATGATGTACGGCAAGGGCGTGAAGCTGGAGCCGGCTGAAGGCAAAAGCGAAGCCTGGAAGCGCGGCCAGTACATGGTTGAAGTACTGGGTCACTGTGGCGAGTGCCACACCCCACGCGGCTTGCCGGGCGCGATGCAGCAGGACAAGCGCATGACCGGCGGCATTCTCAATGGTTATCTGGCGCCGAGCCTGCTGGCCACTGACCTGGCGGCCCGTGGCTGGAATCATCAGGACCTGAGCTCGTTCCTCAAGCACGGCATGAGCGCCCAGGGCACGATGTTCAACGAGATGTTCCCGGTGTTCCACAACAGCACCCAGGGCCTCAGCGATCCGGACCTGGCGGCGATGGCGACTTTCCTGCTCGGCGATCAGCCGCCTGCGGCGAAGGTGCTCACCGAAGTGCCGTTGGACAAACTGAGCCCGAGCGCCCGGCACGGCCGTCAGGAATATTTGAATGTCTGCGCCGGTTGCCATGCGCCGGGCGGTGAGGGCAAGCCGCACATCGCCGTGGCCATGCGCGGTAACACCACGCTGCGCCTGGAAGATCCGCGCAACCTGGTACGGGTGATCGACGACGGTATCGGTGAGCAGAAGTTCTCCGGTTTCGAGCACATGCAACCGATGCCAGGGTTCGCCGGGAAGTTGAGCGACGAGCAACTCACGGATCTGCTGAACTACCTGCGTCAGGGGTGGGGCGGTCAGCCGAATGATCTGGCGGTGAACGACGTGCAGAAGTTGCGGGCCGATGCGCCGCCGCTCGAGCACAAGGCCCACTGATATGCAGCATCTCGATCTGCAAGTGGTGCGCCGGGCGCTGGAGTGGTCGGCGGACGGTCAGCGCATCTGGCTGTGTACGGTGCTGGCCACTTACGGCTCGGCACCGCGTGCACCGGGTTCGCTGCTGGCGGTGAACACTGATGGGCAATGGATTGGCTCGCTGTCCGGTGGCTGTGTCGAGGAAGACTTTCTCGAACGAGTCGCCGAGGGCGCGTTTCTGGACCCGGTCAGCGTTGTCCGTTACGGCGAAGGCGACGACCCACGCTCGCGCGTCAGCCTGCCGTGTGGCGGGGTGCTGGACGTGCTGGTCGAGAAGCTTGACGCCGATTGCGAGGTGCAAGCGCATCTGCGCGAGCTGGAGTCGGCACTGTTGGGCCGGCGTCGGTTGATCCGCGAAGTCGATCTGCAGAGCGGTGCGCGCAGTCTGTTCGATGATCGTGAGCAGGGTGTGCGTATCGAGCGTGAAATCGACCGGGTGCGTGTGCGCGTCGGCGCGGCCCAGCGTTTGCTGCTGGCCGGATATTCCAGTGTGGCTCAGGCCTGTGCAGAGTTTGCCGTGGGTCTGGGTTTCGAGGTGATTCTGTGTGATCCGCGGGACGAAGTGCTCGAAGGCGTCGTGCTGGAAAACGTGGAGATTCGTCGCCAACTGCCGTCGCTGTTCATCGCCGATGGCGGCTGTCACAGCGACACGGCTGTGGTGGCGTTGACCCACGATCCGCGTATCGATGATCTGGCGATGATGGAGGCTGTTCGCACCGAGGCGTTTTACATCGGCGTGATGGGCTCCATGCAGACCTCGCAAAAGCGCTTCGAGCGCTTGCGGCGTATTGGTGGGCTGGGGGATGTCGAGTTGGGGCGGATTCACGCGCCAATCGGGTTGAACCTGGGCAGCAAGACGCCAGCGGAGATTGCGTTGGCGGTACTGGCGGACATCCTGCGGATTCGTAGCGGTATTGCGCGGGACCGTCTCTAACCCCAAAAACCTGTGGGAGCGAGCTTGCTCGCGATGAGGTCGTAACATCCAACATATTCGTTGGCTGCTAGACCGATATCGCGAGCAGGCTCGCTCCTACAGTGTATTGCGTGCCGCTTAGTAGCCGAACCTGTCCCGCAATCCGTAATACCAGGCGCCCAATGCCGCGAACGGCGTACGCAGCATTTGTCCGCCGGGGAACGGGTAGTGGGGCAAGTCGGCAAAGGCGTCGAAACGCTCGGCCTGGCCGCGCAGCGCTTCGGCCAGTACCTTGCCCGCCAGGTGCGTGTAGGTCACGCCATGGCCGCTGCAGCCCTGGGAGTAGTAGATGTTGCCGCCCAAGCGTCCGACCTGGGGCAGGCGCGACAAGGTCAGCAAGAAGTTGCCCGTCCACGCGTAATCGATTTTCACGTCCTTGAGTTGCGGGAATGCCTTGAGCATCTTCGGTCGAATGATCGCTTCGATGTTCGCCGGATCCCGCGCGCCGTACACCACGCCGCCACCGAAAATCAGGCGTTTGTCGCCGCTGAGGCGGTAGTAGTCGAGCAAGTAGTTGCAGTCTTCGACGCAGTAATCCTGAGGTAGCAGGGTCTTCGCCAGTTCTTCGCCCAGTGGCTCGGTGGTAATCACTTGAGTGCCGCAAGGCATCGACTTGGCGGCCAGCTCCGGCACCAGATTGCCCAGATAAGCGTTACCGGCGACGATGATGAATTTGGCCCGGACCTTGCCCTGCGGCGTGTGCACAACAGGGTTGGCGCCGCGCACAATGCGCACCGCCGGCGACTGCTCATAAATCGTCCCGCCCAGGGACTCGACCGCCGTCGCTTCACCCAGCGCCAGGTTGAGCGGATGGATGTGGCCGCCACTCATGTCGAGCATCCCGCCGACATACTGATCGCAGGCAACCACCTCGCGAATGCGACGTTGATCCATCAGCTCGAGCTGGGTATGGCCGAATCGCTCCCACAGGCGCTTCTGGGACTCGAGATGCCCCATCTGCCTGGCGGTCATTGCGGCGAACACACCGCCGTCCTTCAAGTCGCACTGGATGTTGTACCTGGCGACCCGCTCACGAATGATTCGCCCACCCTCGAACGCCATCTGCCCCAGCAACTGGGCCTGCTTGGGACCGAC
>NZ_JBFULI010000030.1:0-69440 GCF_056400405.1 Pseudomonas sp. P5_B3
ATTGGGAACCGTACGCCGAATACATGCTGGAAGTGATGAGCGTCGCGCCGGGTTACCGCAATCTTGCCGAAGACGGCAAGTGCGTACCGCGCCCGGCCGAGCGGCCGATCACCAAGTTCGAACGCCGTGGCGAACGTCTTGGGCATGGCGTGTGGGATTTGAAGTTCGAGAAGTTGGCGTAAAACCTGTGGGAGCGMGCTTGCTCGCGATGGCGGCCTGACAGTCAACATAGATGTTGAATGTGATGGCCTCATCGCGAGCAAGCTCGCTCCCACAGTTGTCTGTGTGTGCCGCAGGATCAGCGGCGGTCAGCGACCACGCCAATCAACACCAACACCACCAGCAACACTGGCGCCAGGCTGTAGTTGTTGAACTGGCTCAGGCCGCGCACGACCCACGGCGTGGCGTAGATCAGTGCCGCGCCGCTACCGATCATGCACAGCAGGGACATCAGCGGCACGCGCAATGCGCCGGCGATGCTGCCCAGACGCTGCTCGACCCAGCCTTTGAAATCCGCACCGAACAGCACCAGCAGGCAACCCACCAGGGCCAGGGCGATTTCCGAGAGGTTGCTGCGGCTCCAGCGAGACACGGTGGCAAGCAGGTCGAGTACCAAATCCATTCGTTTTCCCTTAAGGCTGAAATCAGCTCAGAAATTTCTGCAGCAAGTCGTTGAGGAAGAGTTGTCCGCGCTCGGTGGCTACCAGACGTGACGGTTCGACCTGCAACAGGCCGCTTTGTTCGGCTTCACGGCGGCCCTCAGCAAGGCTTTCCAGCGTCATGCCGGTACGTTCCGGGTACAGCCGCGATTCGACGCCTTCAGTCAGGCGCAGCGCGTTCATCAGGAATTCGAACGGCATTTCATCATTGGTCAGCGCTTTCTCGCCAGCCTGGAAGCTTTTCGCCGGATTCAGGTAGTCCTTCGGCAGGCGGGTCTTCCAGGTGCGAATGATGCGCCCGTCCGGATGGCTGAGCTTGCCATGGGCGCCCGCGCCGATGCCGATGAAGTCGCCAAAACTCCAGTAATTGAGGTTATGACGCGCCGGGCGACCTGGCAGGGCATAGGCCGAGACTTCGTATTGCGCGTAACCGTGTTCAGCCAACAACGCTTGCCCGGCTTCCTGAATGTCCCACAGCGTGTCGTCTTCCGGCAGCGTTGGCGGCTGGTTCCAGAACACCGTGTTCGGTTCCAGGGTCAGTTGATACCACGACAGGTGTGTCGGTTTCAGGGCGATGGCTGTGCGCAGGTCCGCCAGGGCATCATCCAGGGACTGGTTCGGCAAGCCATGCATCAAGTCCAGGTTGAAGTTGTCGAACCCGGCCTGTCGCGCCATGCCGGCGGCACGTACGGCTTCGTCACCGTTGTGAATCCGCCCCAGGGCCTCGAGTTTTTCTTGCTGGAAACTCTGGATGCCGATCGACAGGCGATTGATCCCCAGTTTCCGGTACGCCACGAACTTGTCTTGCTCGAACGTCCCCGGATTGGCTTCCAGCGTGATTTCGATGTCGCTGGCAAACGGGATGCGCTGTTCGACGCCTTTGAGCAAGCGACCCAGCGAATCAGCACTGAACAGGCTTGGCGTGCCGCCCCCAAAGAAAATCGAGCTCAGCTCACGACCATAAACGGCGTGCAGGTCTTGATCGAGATCGGCCAGCAAGGCGTCGACGTACTCTTCTTCCGGCAGCACGGGGCTGGCGGTGTGGGAGTTGAAGTCGCAATAAGGGCATTTGCGTACGCACCACGGGATGTGGATGTACAGCGCCAGGGGTGGCAGCACAGGCAGCGCTGCCCTGGGCGTTTGTGCGGCGCCACCGAAGATCAGTGGCTTTGCTGCGGAATCGTGGGTCATTTCAAGCCCAGACGCTGGCGCAGCAGATCCATTGCACGGGCGCGGTGGCTGATCTGGTTCTTGTCGCTTGGGCTCAGTTCGGCGCTGGAGCAATCGCGCTCCGGCACCCAGAACAGCGGGTCGTAGCCGAAACCGTGTTCGCCGCTGGCCTCGGTCAGGATGCGCCCGTGCCACAAACCTTCGCAGAGGATCGGCAACGGATCATCGGCGTGACGCACCAAGGCCAGCACGCAGACGAACTGCGCGCTACGTTCTGCTTCAGGCACATCTTTCAGCACGTCGAGCAGTTTGGCGTTGTTCGCCGCATCGCCCTTGCCGTCGGCATAACGCGCCGAGTAGATGCCTGGCGCGCCGCCCAGGAAATCCACCGCCAGCCCGGAATCGTCGGCCAGCGCCGGCAGGCCGGAAATGCGCGCGGCATTGCGGGCTTTCAGGATCGCGTTCTCGACGAACGACAGGCCGGTTTCTTCAGGCTCGACGCTGCTGAACTCGCCAATCGAGCGCAGATGCACCGATTCACCGAGCATGGCCTGGAGCTCCTTGAGTTTGCCGGCGTTATGGCTGGCCAATACGAGTTGTGTGAAGTTGATCATTGGCCGGGGAAGAGCTCTTGGTTGAAATTGATGGTGTTGATTTTGTCGCCGGTCTGCACCTTGATGTCGAAGGTGCGGGTTTCCTGCTGCGGTACCGGGAATTGGGCGATGTAGTAGATCGCACCTTGTTCAGTGATCTGGCGGAACTTCAGGTCCACACTTTGGCTGGTCAGGTCTTTGACCGTACCGCTGACCTGCGCCATCTGCGGTTTGCCGTCCTTGAGCACCGCAATGTTGATCACGCCCTGGTTCTTGCTGCGGGTGAGTTCGGCGGACTTGGCAATGTCCGGTGTCAGGTAGGTGGAGTTGAAGGTGTTGTAGTGCACCGTCACGTCACCGAAGGTTTCCTTGCGCTCGCCCTTGATGGCGTCGGCGGCCATGGCGGTGACGCTCAGGCAGGCAGTGAGTAGAAGCAACGCTAGACGACCCATGATCGTTCTCCTTGAAATAGGGTGGATCAGACCGCGACCTTGTGGTCGGAAAGTCCCGGACTGCTCACGCGGTAGATTCCGATCTCACCTAACAGATTAGGCCATAGCTTACTGGCCCACCCGTGCCGATGTTGTTGATCCACGGCAAGCCGATCAATGACCTTCGCCTCACGTTCGCGACACAAGGCTTCAAAGTCCGCGAAGGTGCAGAAGTGAATGTTCGGCGTGTTGTACCAGGTATACGGCAGGAACTCGGAAACCGGCATCCGGCCCTTGCTCGCCAGGTACCAGCGGCAGCGCCAGTGACCGAAGTTGGGGAAGGTGATGATGCACTGCCGGCCCACGCGCAGCATTTCCTCGAGGATCCTGTCCGGGTAGTGCACGGCTTGCAGTGCCTGGGTCATGACCACGATGTCGAAACTGTTGCTGGCAAAGTTGCCCAGGCCCTTGTCCAGGTCCTGTTCGATGACGTTGATGCCCTTGGCCACGCACTCGGCAATGTTGTCGGCGTCGTTTTCCAGGCCATAACCGGTGACTTGCTTGTTATCGCGCAGCCAGGTCAGCAGTTCGCCATCGCCGCACCCGAGGTCGAGCACGCGGCTGCCGGCGGGGATCCATTCCTGGATGATTTCCAGATCAGCTCTCATGGCTTTCTCACAGCGTAATGCGGTTCATGTAATTGCCGAATGCCTGCAGGTAGCGTGGGATCGGAATCAGGAAGGCGTCGTGGCCTTGCGGGGCGTCGATCTCGAGGTAGCAGACGTCCTTGCGCGCGGCCATCAGCGCGTCCACCAGTTCCCGCGAGCGGGCAGGGGAGAAGCGCCAGTCGGTGGTGAACGACATCACGCAGAACTTGGCCTTGGCACCTTCAAAGGTTTTCGCCAGGTTATCGTCGAAGTTCGCCGCCGGATCGAAGTAGTCGAGCGCTTTGGTCATCAACAGATACGTATTGGCATCGAAGCGCCCGGAGAACTCTTCGCCCTGATAGCGCAGGTAGCTTTCCACCTGGAACTCGACGCTGTGGAAGTCGTAGTTGAGCTTCTCGCTCTTGAGCCCGCGGCCGAATTTCTCGCCCATGGAGTCGTCGGACAGGTAGGTGATGTGCCCGACCATCCGCGCCAGCATCAGGCCGCGCTTGGGGATCACGTTGTGTTCCTGGAACGAACCGCCGTGGAACTCCGGGTCGGTGAGGATCGCCTGGCGCGCCACTTCGTTGAACGCGATGTTCTGTGCCGACAGCTTGGGTGCCGAGGCGATGGCCAGGCAGTGACGGATGCGGTCAGGGTAGGTGATGCTCCATTGCATCGCCTGCATGCCGCCGAGGCTGCCGCCGATCACGGCTGCGAATTGGGCGATACCGAGACGGTCCGCCAGACGCGCCTGGCTGTGCACCCAGTCTTCCACGGTCAATACCGGAAAGTCGGCACCGAACGGCTTGCCGGTGTCCGGATTGATGCTGCTCGGGCCGGTGGAGCCGTTGCAGCCGCCGAGGTTGTTCAGGCTGACCACGAAGAACTTGCTGGTGTCGATCGGCTTGCCGGGACCGATGCAGCTGTCCCACCAACCGGGTTTGCGGTCGTCGGCGCTGTGGTAGCCAGCGGCGTGGTGGTGGCCGGACAGGGCGTGGCAGATCAGCACGGCATTGCTCGCCGTGGCGTTGAGCGTGCCGTAGGTTTCGTAAATCAGGTCATAGGCCGGGAGCGAACGGCCGCAGGCGAGAGCCAGGGCTTCGCTGAAGTGCGCCACTTGCGGCGTCACCAGACCAACAGAATCGGGGGGAAAGGCAGCTGGCATCGACCCTGCTCTCGTTGAAATGAGGCGTAAGTCTAAAGACCGCTGGGGTTAGCGGCAAGCAAAGGCCCGAGCTGATTTTTTCATGTAAGACCGAGGTGCGGCCATCGCGGGCAAGCCACGCTCCCACAGGGGTACGCATTCCAATGTGGGAGCGAGCTTGCTCGCGATGAACGATGACGCGGTCAGCCCGTCGGGCGCACCAGATCCGGCAAGTCCGGCAACTTCTTCGGCGAGCAGATCCGCACCCGTTTCTGCCGGTTCAACTCGCCACTGATCAGGCTGACCTGGCTCTTGGACACGCCAAAGGCCTTGGCCAGAAACGCCATCAAATACGCGTTGGCCTTGCCCTCGACTGGCGGCGCGGTCAGGCGGATCTTCAGGCGATCGCCGTGCAGCCCGCAGAAGTCATCGCTACGGGCTGCCGGTTGCAGGTGACACTCCAGAATCAGGTCGTCACCGTCCCAGCGAAACCAGCTCACCGGGTCAGATCAACACGCGGAGGATTTCCGGCATCATGGTCATGGCGGCGAGGTTGTTGATCACCAGCATGTCGACCAGTTTGATGGCCAGGAACGCAAAGATCGGCGACAGATCCAGTCCGCCCAGATTCGGCAGGAACTTGCGGAATGGCGCCAGGGCCGGTTCGCAGACGTCGTTCACCAGTTCGGCACCCGGGTTATGGCTGCCCGGAGCGACCCAGGACAGGATTACGCTGATGATGAGGGCGAAGAAGAAAATCTTCATGAACAGCGCGGTCACGCCGATGACCGACCAGATCAGCAGTGGTAGCGGGTTGCCGGTGGTGCCGTAGGTCAGCAGCAGGGTCAGGGCCATCAGCGCCAGTTGTACCAGGATCGCCAGCACCAGCGAGGACATGTCCAGGCCGAATACGCTCGGGATGATCCGGCGCAGTGGCTTGAGCAGTGGCTGAGTGGCCTTGACGATGAACTGGCAGATCGGGTTGTAGAAGTTCGCCCGCACCAGTTGCAGTACGAAGCGCATCAGCACGATCAGCAGGTACAGGCTGCCGAGGGTTTGCAGCACGTAGACCGCTGCGGTATTCAATCCAATCATGAAAAGCTCCTTATTGACCCAGTTGTTCAGCCATCTCGGCCGAGCGATGCGCGGCAGCGCCGAGTGCTTTTTCGACCAGGGCTTCGAAGCCATTGGCCTGGAACGACTTGATTGCAGCTTCTGTGGTGCCCGCAGGCGAGGTGACGCGGCGGCGCAACTCGGCCGCGTCGACGTCGCTGGAGACGGCCATTTGGGCGGCGCCCAGTGCGGTTTGCAAGGTCAGTTGCGCGGCGATGTCCGCTGGCAGGCCAAGTTTCACGCCAGCGGCGGTCATGGCCTCGATCAGCAGGAAGAAATACGCCGGGCCCGAGCCTGAAACGGCGGTGACGGCGTCCAGTTGCTGCTCTTCATTCAGCCATAAGGCGATGCCGACTGCGGACAGCAGTTCCTGGGCCTGCTGACGCTGTTCGGCGGTCACTTCGGCTGTCGCGAACAGGCCGCTCGCGCCCTGACGCACCAGCGCTGGGGTGTTGGGCATGCAGCGCACGATCGGCTGGGTGCCGAGCCAGTTGTTCATGCTGGCGCAGGTGATGCCCGCGGCAATCGAAACCACCAGTTGATCGGGCTTGAGGCTTGGGCGAAGCGCTTCGCACACGGCTTTCATCGCCTGGGGCTTGACCGCCAGCACGACCACGTCGGCACCGTCGATGGCCTGGGCGTTGTCGGCGAAGGTTTCGATGCCATGCTCAGCACTCACGCGGGCGCGGGTTTCTTCGCCCGGATCGCTAGCGCGAATCTGTGCGGCTTCCAGACCCTTGGCCCGCAGGCCGCCAATCAGACTGGCGGCCATGTTGCCGGCACCGATAAAGGCAATACGTGTCTTGCTCATGTCAGGTCCTTATTCAGAAGTGTGTCAGCCATGTTTACGGCTGGCCGTAGTCGCGGGCGCCAAACAGGGCCGTACCAATACGGACCCAAGTGGCGCCCTGGGCGATGGCTGACTCAAGGTCGTGGCTCATGCCCATGGAAAGTGTGTCGAGCGGCAGGTTCAGGCTGGCTTGCAGGCTTTGCACGGCAGCGAAAGCGGCATCCTGGGCGGCGCGATCTTCAGTCGGTTCAGGAATAGCCATCAACCCGCGCAACTTCAAGCGCGGGAGGGCACTGATGGCGTTGGCCAGGGCCGGCAGGTCGGCCGGGGTGCAGCCGGATTTGCTGGCTTCACCGCTGACGTTGACCTGGATGCAGATATTCAGTGGCGGCAGATCGGCGGGACGTTGTTCGGACAGGCGTTGTGCGATTTTCAGGCGATCCACGGAATGCACCCAGTCGAAGTGCTCGGCGATGGCACGAGTCTTGTTCGATTGAATGGGGCCGATGAAGTGCCAGATCAAGGGCAGGTCGGCCAGTTCGAGCTGTTTGCCCAACGCTTCCTGCAGGTAGTTCTCGCCAAAGTCGCGCAAGCCGGCGGCGTAGGCTTCACGCAGGTCTTGTGCGGGTTTGGTCTTGCTCACGGCCAGCAGCTGGACGCTGTTCTCGGCGCGGTTGGCGGCGAGTGTTGCGGCATGGATGCGCGAACTAACTTCGAGAATGTTGTCTGCTATGGTGGACATCAAGAGGCGCCAGCGGTCTGAAGGTTCGCGGCATTCTACTGGAATTGAGAGACGCTATGGATATCACCGAACTGCTGGCATTCAGCGCCAAACAGGGGGCATCCGACCTGCACTTGTCCGCCGGCCTGCCGCCGATGATTCGGGTGGATGGCGATGTGCGGCGCATCAACCTGCCGGCCCTGGAGCACCAGCAGGTGCAGGTGCTGATCCATGCCATCATGAATGACGCCCAGCGGGTGGATTTCGAGAAACACCTGGAAACCGATTTTTCCTTTGAGGTGCCCGGTGTGGCGCGCTTCCGGGTCAATGCGTTCAATCAGAACCGTGGCGCGGGCGCTGTGTTTCGTACCATCCCGTCGAAAGTGCAGGGCATGGACGAACTGGGCATGGGGGACGTGTTTCGCAAAATGACCGACGCACCCCGTGGCCTGGTGCTGGTGACTGGCCCGACCGGTTCCGGCAAGTCCACCACGCTGGCGGCGATGATCGATTACCTCAATACCCATCGCCATCACCACATCCTCACCATCGAAGACCCTATCGAGTTTGTCCACGAGCCGCGCAAGTGCCTGATCAACCAGCGTGAGGTTCATCGAGATACCCGCAGCTTCGCCACCGCCTTGCGATCGGCACTGCGGGAAGACCCGGATGTGATTCTGGTGGGCGAAATGCGCGATCTGGAGACCATTCGCCTGGCGTTGACCGCCGCCGAAACCGGCCATCTGGTGTTCGGCACGCTGCACACCACGTCGGCGGCGAAAACCATCGACCGGGTAGTCGACGTGTTTCCGGGGGACGAGAAGTCGATGGTGCGTTCGATGCTCTCCGAGTCGCTGCTGGCGGTGGTGTCCCAGACCCTGGTGAAGAAAATCGGCGGCGGACGCATCGCGGCCCACGAGATCATGCTGGGGACATCGGCGATCCGGAACCTGATCCGCGAGGACAAGGTGGCGCAGATGTATTCGGCGATTCAGTCGGGAGGGTCGTTGGGGATGCAGACGCTGGATATGAGTTTGAAGGACCTGGTGACCAAGGGTTTGGTCAGTCGTGACCATGCGCGGGAGAAGGCGCGGTTACCGGATAACTTCTGAGGGAGTGGCTGTGCTTTCAAGGGCCCCATCGCGAGCAAGCTCGCTCCCACAGGGGGGCGCATCCCAATGTGGGAGCGAGCTTGCTCGCGATGGGGGCATCATGTTCGATGCAGATTCATGACACTGAAATCAGCGCTGAACGACGCGCAACTGATTCGGCTCTTTCGGCAGAACCCGCTTGGCAACCACGTAGTGGTTTTCCCAGTACGGTTTATTCAAAGTGTCGATGGACACCGACTTGCCGCGACGTGGCGCGTGGATGAAGCGATCGTTGCCCAGGTAAATGGCAACGTGATTGACCCGACGGCTCTTGATGTTGAAGAAAATCAGGTCGCCGGGCTTCAGGTCATTGCGATCGACTTTCTCCCCATGACCGCTGGCCATGGCATTGGAGGTGCGTGGCAGGTCGAACGAGGCGTCGTTGAACGCGTACTTCACCAGGCCGCTGCAATCGAAGCCTTTGCTTGGGCTGCTGCCGCCCCAACGATAGGGAGTGCCAAGGACGTTCACGGCGCGGCTCAGCACGTCGCTGCTTTCCTTGGTGCCCATCGGTGGAACCAGGCCGCTTTTGCTGCTGGCCAGGCTCGGAGCATATCTGGCGGATTTTTTGTCTTTGCTCGAAGGAGCAGAGGCATGGGATTTTGGGGTGTAACCATTAACGTTAGGAAGACGTTGCTCACGATTGGTGGCGTGGGCGGCCAGTGGCATCAAAAGGCAAATGGTTAGCCATGTCTTGAAAAATGAACGCATTAGGCAAGGCTCTTAATAGGTCAGCGCGCAACTTTATAACAGCTTTTTTGCCGCTTCCGAGGCCGTTGGTCGATTCAATCTGGAGGGCAATAGTGGCAAAAAAGCGGCAAAATGACGCAATTGTCGGACAGAAGTCCGGTGTTACAAGGCTTTGACGGGAGTGAAGGTAGCATTTGCCATACGTCGGATGCCTGTAAAAAAGTCACAAAGAATTAAAGAATATTTATCTATCGTGGGAATCGAGGTCATTCATGAACCCCTATCAACAGGCTGTCCAGCAGCAAGACACTCACAGCAAAGTGATCGGTTACCTGCTGTGGATTTTCGGTTTTACCGGCGCACACCGCTTCTATTACGGCAAGCCGGTGACCGGGACGATCTGGTTCTTCACCTTCGGCTTGCTCGGGATCGGTTGGCTGATCGACCTTTTCCTGATCCCGGCGATGGATCGCGAGGCTGACCTGCGGTTTACAGCCGGCCCGATCGAATACAACGTGGCGTGGATCCTGCTGACGTTTCTCGGGGTGTTTGGCGTGCACAGGATGTATCAGGGGAAATGGATCAGCGGACTGCTGTACCTGGTGACGGGCGGGTTGTTCTTTATTGGCGTGCTGTATGACTTCTGGACGTTGAATGACCAGGTGTCGGTGCGTAATGCACAGAGTCGTTGATTTCTGCGGCGAGGGGCAGGCCCCCTCGCCGCAGGCTTTTACTTCTGTTGACTGATCCAGCTATCTGCCTGCTTGAGTTATAGCCCATGAGTGGTTACTGAAATGCTTTCAGTAATTGAAGTTGAAGCGTTAAAAAAGCCATTGTGCTGAAGCTGTAGAAGATTGAAATGATGAAGTGGTTTGGGGTGGCCCAGTAATTTATGCTGTCGGCGAGAATCGCAAGCGATGCAATTGCAATTATTAATGCTGATATTTTTATCAAGGTTGAATTGGTGTGGCGGGCTTTTCTGTATAAAAATATTTGCATTAGGTGAAACATGAATAATACTAAGCCCGCAATCAGGATCGCACCTATTGGTATTCCGATTGAATCTCGATCTATGTCGTAAATGCCGGTGCTCAAATTTTTTTCTATGGTAAATATTGCTACGCTGGAAGTGAGCGCTAAAAGTAAAGGGTAGATGTAGTTCAGGTGTTTGTAGAGGGGCTTCATGTTGGCTCTTCCTGAATGCAGAAGCTCATAAATAAAGGCATTTATACCGTTTTTCATTCCGGCCAACCATGGAGCATACCCACTTCGGCTGAGGAAATGACGGGCCGTCGCACAGGTCTCCAGTTGAACACAGGATTAACTGTAAGCCTCCTGAGTTTCCCGTTATTCCTTTCGTTAGATAGGAGGTGTGGTAAGTCCATTTTTCATGTCTGGCTCCTTGTTTGTACAGCATTTGTATTCAGGGTGTTTGTAGTGATTTTTCTTTGTGCTGTTTTTATGTTAAATGATAGGTGTTGAATTTGCATTCAATAAGTTTGTAGGATGTTTCTGAATATTGCGAAGTTCCTTTCGCATAGGTGGTGAGTAGTCAGGAAGTTCTATTCATTGGATAGTTTTATTCGCCATCGTTTGTGGAAATGTTCTTGATGCAGATGTGTCGTTAGGGAGAGGCAGTGGATGACGGAGTAGGGGGAGGAGGGCTGTATGGCTTCTGGACGTTGAATGATCAGGTTTCCGTGCGCAACTCGCAGAGTAGGGGCGCTTTCTAAGACGCCATCGCGGGCAAGCCCGCTCCCACAGTGTTATCGGTTGGCTGCGAAATTTGCATCAACGCAGATTTACTGTGGGAGCGAGCCTGCTCGCGAATGCAGGCGACGCGGAGTTACGCCTGGTGGCTAATGCGCCCATCCACCAGGGTATAACGCACCACACCCGGCAGGCTGTGGCCAATGAACGGGCAGTTTTCGCCCTTGGATAGCCAGGTTTCACCCGCCACGGTCGAGGCCGCCGGGTCGAACAGTACGATGTCCGCCGCACCACCCACCGCCAGTTTGCCTGCTGGCAGGCGCAAGGCCTCGGCAGGGCCGGCACTCAGGCGCTTGAGCAGTGTCGGCAGGTCCAGCAAGCCATCTTCGACCAGGGTCATCGCCAGCGGCAACAGCAGTTCGACGCTGCTGATGCCCGGCTCGGTTGCGCCGAACGGTGCCAGTTTGGCGTCACGCTCATGGGGTTGGTGATGACTGGAGATGGCCGAGATCACGCCTGATTTCACCGCTGCGCGCAGGCCTTCGCGGTCGGCGCGGGTGCGTAGCGGCGGCTGGACGTGATACAGGCTGCTGAAGTCGATCAGCGCTTCGTCGGTGAGGATCAGCTGGTACAGGGCGACATCCGCGGTCACCTTCAGGCCCCGGGCCTGGGCCTGGGCGATCAATTCAACACCGCGGGCGCTGGTGAGCTGGCTGAAGTGCGCGCGCACGCCGGTCTGTTCAACCAGCAGCAGATCCCGGGCCAGGGCGACGGTCTCGGCACTTTCCGGGATGCCCGGCAAGCCAAGGAAGCTGGCGGTCGGGCCTTCGTGAGCCAGGCCGCCCTCGGCCAGGTCGTGATCCTGGGAGTTGAAAATCACCGTCAGGTCGAAGGTCGCTGCGTAGTCCAGCGCCCGGCACAGGGTGCGGTTGTTGCGAAAGCTCTCCAGGCCGTTGCCGAAGGCCACGCAACCGGCATCGCGCAGTGCCACCAGCTCTGCCAGCTGTTCGCCGTCCAGGCCTTTGCTCAGGGCGCCAATCGGGAAGACTTTGGTGTTGCCGGCCTCGCGGGCGCGGTCGAGGATCAGTTCGGCCACCGCCGAGGTGTCCAGCACCGGTTTGGTTTTTGGCGGGCAGCACAGGCTGGTCACGCCGCCAGCCGCCGCTGCGCGGGTTTCGCTGACAATCGAGCCTTTGCGGCTGTAACCCGGCTCACGCAGGGCAACGTTGAGGTCAACCAGGCCGGGAGCGGCCACCAGGCCTTTGGCGTCGATCGTGTCGACGGCGACAAAACCGGCTGGCGCAACGCCAAGGGCGACGACTTTGCAGGCTTCAATGTGGATGTCGGTCACTTGATCCAGGCCACTGGCCGGATCGATCACGCGGGCACCGAGAATGCTGAGCTTCACTGGGCGTTCTCCTGCTCGAATTGGCGCTGGGCTGTTTGCCCGCTCATGGCCATGGACAGCACGGCCATACGAATCGCGATGCCATAGGTCACTTGGTTGAGGATCACCGAGTGCGGGCCGTCGGCCACCGCCGACTCGATTTCCACGCCGCGGTTGATCGGCCCCGGGTGCATCACGATGGCATCGGGCTTGGCACCGGCCAGGCGCGCGGTGGTCAGGCCGAACAGGCGGTAGAACTCGCCTTCGCTCGGCAGCAGGCCGCCGGTCATGCGTTCACGCTGCAGGCGCAGCATGATCACCACGTCGACATCTTTCAGGCCTTCGGTCATGTCGGTGTAGACCTTTACGCCGTATTGCTCGATGCCGATCGGCAGCAGGGTTTTCGGCGCGATCACGCGGATGTCCGGGCAACCGAGGGTTTTCAGCGCCAGCATGTTCGAGCGTGCGACCCGCGAGTGCAGGATGTCGCCGACGATGGCCACCGAAAGGTTTTCGAAACCGCCCTTGTGTCGGCGGATGGTCAGCATGTCGAGCATGCCCTGGGTCGGGTGCGCGTGCCGGCCGTCACCGCCGTTGATGATCGCCACCTGTGGGCAAACATGTTCGGCGATGAAGTGCGCGGCGCCGGAATCGCCGTGGCGCACGACGAACATGTCGGCGGCCATGGCTTCCAGGTTGCGCAGAGTGTCGAGCAGGGTTTCGCCCTTGCTCGCCGACGACGTGGACACGTTGAGGGTAATCACATCCGCCGAGAGCCGCTGGGCCGCCAGTTCGAAGGTGGTGCGGGTGCGGGTCGAGTTTTCGAAGAACACGTTGCACACGGTCTTGCCGCGCAGCAGCGGGACTTTTTTCACGGCCCGGGCGCCGACTTCGAGGAAGGAGTCGGCGGTGTCGAGGATTTCCGTCAACAGCTCGCGGCGCAAACCGTCGAGCGAGAGGAAGTGGCGCAGCTGACCCTGATCATTGAGCTGCAGCGGGCGCTTGGTTTCTAGAGGCGTCATCGCGAGGGGGACTCTCAATAGGGCGAATTAAAGGGCGAGGTCTTGCAGTTCGAGCGCGAGCTCCGGGCCAGACAGCTTTACCCGTTCGTGGGCAGCCAGGGACAGGGTCGCGCCTACCACGTTCGGGCGGATCGGCAGCTCGCCGGCGTCCAGATCCAGCAGGCACACCAGCGTCACGCTGGCCGGGCGGCCGTAGTCGAACAGTTCGTTCATGGCGGCGCGGATGGTCCGACCGCTCATCAGCACGTCGTCGATCAGCACCAGGTGCTGGCCTTCGATCTCGAACGGCAGCGCCGAAGGGCGAACCTGCGGGTGCAGGCCGTTCTGGCTGAAATCGTCGCGGTAGAAGGACACGTCGAGAGTGCCGAGGGGCTCATTGCTGCCCAGTTCCTTGAGCAGGGCCTGGGCCACCCAGACGCCGCCGGTACGGATGCCGATGAAACGCGGGTCGCTGATGCCTCGTTTGGCCAAATAAGCGTCAAGTCGGGTTGCCATCTGGCTGACCAGTTCGGCGGGATTGGGCAGGCTCATGGTTGCTCCTTCTTGGGTTCGAGCCAGCTTGTGCGCAAAATGGCTCGGGTTGTAGCTAATGGAGACGCACAACGGCTCTTCAGGACTCGAACAGTGCGCCATTTTCGTCGAGCCAGCCTTGCAGCAGCAGGGCGGCGGCGATGGCATCGACCGGGTTGTCACGGTAACTGCCTTTCTGGCCGCCCCGGGCCAGGCGTTCGCCCTTGGCCTCAAAGGTGGTCAGGCGTTCATCGTGGGTATAGAAGGGCAGGTTGAAGCGGCCGTTCAGGCGCCGGGCGAACTTTTCTGCGCGGGCGCACATGTCACTGGGGGTGCCGTCCATGTTCAGCGGCAGGCCGACCACCACGGCATCGGGCTTCCATTCTTTGATGAGGGCTTCGACCTGGTTCCAGTCGGGAATGCCGTTCTGCGCTTTCAGGGTGCACAGCTCGCGGGCCTGGCCGGTCACCACCTGGCCGACCGCAACACCAATCTGTTTGGTGCCGTAGTCGAATCCGAGAATCAGCCGCAGGGCCATCAGGCGTGCCCCGCCTGGCTGGTCAGCAGGCTGAGGTTCACGCCCAGATGTTTGGCTGCCGCTTCCAGGCGCAGTTCGCTGCTGGTGTTGAACAGGATGTCGGCGTCAAACGGGCAGGTCAGCCAGGCGTTCTGCGCCAGTTCGGCCTCCAGCTGCCCGGCTTCCCAGCCGGCATAGCCGAGGGCAATCAGGCTTTTGGCCGGGCCGACGCCGTCAGCGATGGCGAACAGTATGTCCTGGGTGGTCGACAGGGATAATTCGTCTTCCAGATCAACGGTTGCCTGGAAGCTCAGCCCCTTGGGGTGAAGGACAAAGCCGCGATCGGTCTGCACCGGGCCGCCGACAAAGATCGGCACATGCTGGCAGAGCGCTGGCGGTTCGATATCCGGGCGCAATTGCTCAAGGATATCGGCCAGACTCAGCTCTTGCGGACGGTTGACCACCAGCCCCATGGCACCATTGGCCGTGTGCTCGACGATGTAGGTCAAGGTGTGCGCAAAGTTCGGGTCGGCCATGTGCGGCATGGCGATCAGGAATTGATGCTTGAGGTAGCTGGGGCTGACGTTTTTCATGAGCGCTAGTGTGGCGTTCGAGGGGCGAACTGACAAGCTGGGGATGCACAGGAAATGCCTCAAATCCCCACTGACGACTTGGATTCCTGTGGGAGCGAGCTTGCTCGCGATGACAACTTCACATTCAACAGAGATGTCGACTGCCAGGCCGCCATCGCKAGCAAGCTCGCTCCCACAGGGTTTCGGGGGTGGTCAGTTGCTTGAGAGCCTGTCCCCACGGGCAAACTTCCAGGTGCGGATGATCTCCAGCCGGTCAACATCCGAGAGATCCCCGGTAAACGGTGCAAACGGCGCCGCCAGCCGGACGATTCGTTGCGCCGCCTGGTCCAGCAGCGGCTGGCCGGAAGACTCCAGCACCAGTACTTCATACAGCGAACCGTCGCGATTGATCGACACCATCAGGCGCAAGTTGCCGTAGATCTGTTTGCGCCGCGCTTCGTCGGGGTAATTGAGGTTGCCGATGCGCTCGACTTTCTTGCGCCATTCGTCCTTGTACCAGGCGCCCTTGTCGCGCATGGTCGAGGCCGCGCTCAAGCGGTGAATGCGCGGGCGCTTGGCGTACAGCTGTTGTTCGGCGGCCAGTTCCGCTTCCAGGCTGGCGATGTCGCTGGACAGCTGCTCGCTGTCGAACGTCGGTGCCTGGACCTGGGATTTGACCTCGGTCTTGGGCTCCTCGGTCTTGGCGGGGGCTTTTTTCGGTTTCGGTGCCACGGTGGTCACGGCAGCCTTGGGCGGGGCTTCCTGCGTTTCAGGCTTGGCGGCCGGCGGTGGCGTGACCTTTTGCACCTTGTTGTCCTGGAACGGCGCGACCTCGGTGGTCTTGGGAATCGCCTTTTTATCCAGGGTGCCGCTGCCTTGCTGATTCTCCTGGGCGAGGAAGTCGGCCTTTTCAGGCTTCTTTTCGCTTTTGAAGGTGGCGAGGGTGATTTCCAGGGTTTTGCTGATCTGCTTTGGTTCGACCACTGCAAACCCGACACCCAACAGCAAGGCCAGGTGGATCAGCGCCGCCAGAAACAGGGTAAAACCGAGGCGATCGGCCGGGCGCACGCCACGGTGGGCGAGTTCGGCAGGCAGATCGGACGGGAGGGTCATGACAAGGAAACCAACATCGCGTTTTCACAGGCCGCGCATGATAACGCAATGTTGGTTTGGCTAATCAACGTGCCTTGAGCTTCTGATCGATGGCATCCATCAGCATGCCGCCGATGTCGGTGCCAAACGCGTTATCAATCTCGCGAATGCAGGTCGGGCTGGTGACGTTGATCTCGGTCAGGTGCTCGCCGATCACGTCCAGGCCAACGAACAACAGGCCTTTTTCACGCAGGGTCGGGCCGACTTGCGCGGCGATCCAGCGGTCCTTGTCGGTCAGCGGGCGGGCTTCGCCACGGCCACCGGCGGCGAGGTTGCCACGGGTTTCGCCCTTGGCCGGAATCCGCGCCAGGCAATAATCCACAGGCTCGCCATCGATCATCAGGATGCGCTTGTCACCATCGACGATAGCTGGCAGGTAACCCTGGATCATGATTTGCTGCTGACCATGCAGGGTCAGGGTTTCGAGGATCACCGAGAGGTTCGGGTGGCCGGCGGTGTGGCGGAAAATCGAGGAGCCGCCCATGCCGTCCAGCGGCTTGAGAATCACATCGCCATGGTGATCGGCGAATTCGCGCAGTACGTCCGGGCGGCGGCTGACGATGGTCGGCGGCGTGCACTGCGGGAACAGTGTGGCGAACAGCTTTTCGTTGCAGTCGCGAAGGCTTTGCGGCTTGTTGACCACCAGCACACCGGCGCGCTCGGCTTGTTCCAGCAAATAAGTGGAGTAGACGAACTCCATGTCGAACGGCGGATCCTTGCGCATCAGGATCACGTCCAGATCGCTTAGCAGTGCGTCGCTTTCAGCGCCCAGTTCGAACCATTTTTCCGGGTTGGCGAACACCTGCAGCGGACGCATCCGCGCCCGCGCCTGGCCTTCGCCCTGATAGAGGTCGCGCTGCTCCATGTAGAACAGCTCCCAGCCGCGCTTTTGCGCGGCCAGCAGCATGGCCAGCGAGCTATCCTTTTTATAGGAAATGCTGGCGATAGGGTCCATGACAATCCCGACGCGAACGCTCATTGGGTTTTCCTCGAAATTTTGGGGGCTTGTGCCGATCTGTAGGAGCGAGCCTGCTCGCGATGGATGTCAGAGCACCGCGTTCATCCAGCCAGCACGCGTCATCGTTAGCGATCATCGCGAGCAGGCTCGCTCCTACAAAGAGCCGTATAAAAGTGGCGTCAGAGTGGCGCTGAGTGTGTTCCCGGTCAAGGAAAAACCACCTTGAAGGTCGGCCGATAGATTGGTTTTGGAGACTGTGCTAAAAAGGCTGCCAAGTGGTAATGGCCCTTGAACATCAAGGGTTTCGAGCTGCCGTTAACCGGCAAACGGACAAATTGTTTCGCAAAGGCGACGGTAGAGCATTTATGGAACAGCACCCCAGCGCCTTGAAGGTCATGGTGATCGACGATTCGAAGACGATTCGTCGCACCGCCGAAACGCTGTTGAAGAGCGTCGGGTGCGAAGTCATTACCGCCATCGACGGCTTCGATGCCCTGGCCAAGATTGCCGACAACCATCCCGGCATCATCTTTGTCGACATCATGATGCCGCGCCTGGATGGCTACCAGACCTGCGCCCTGATCAAGAACAACAGCGCGTTCAAGTCCACGCCGGTGATTATGCTGTCGTCCAAGGACGGGCTGTTCGACAAGGCCAAGGGGCGCATCGTCGGCTCCGACCAGTTTTTGACCAAGCCTTTCAGCAAGGAAGAATTGCTTGATGCGATCCAGGCCCATGTACCGGGTTTCGCCGCCGTTTTGCCGCAGTAGGACACGCACAGTGACGCTCGGCCATCGGGCCCGGCGTCGACAAGAATGGGGAAGACCATGGCACGTATTCTGATCGTCGATGATTCGCCGACCGAAATGTACAAACTGACCGGCATGCTGGAAAAGCACGGTCATGAAGTGTTGAAAGCCGAAAACGGCGCCGACGGTGTGGCCCTGGCCCGCCAGGAAAAACCCGACGCGGTGCTGATGGACATTGTCATGCCCGGCCTCAACGGCTTCCAGGCGACCCGTCAGCTCACCAAGGATCCGGAAACCGGACACATCCCGGTGATCATCATCACCACCAAGGACCAGGAAACCGACAAGGTCTGGGGCACGCGCCAGGGCGCCAGGGATTACCTGACCAAACCGGTCGATGAAGACACCCTGATCAATACCCTGAACAACGTGCTGGCCGGTTGATCGTCAGGTCATGAACGAGTCGCTGACGGCTTTTGAGCTGCTGCTGCAAATCGACCGGCGCTGTCGTTTGCTGGCGGCGGACTTGCCGTCCCAGCCACCCCGGCGGGACAGCTGGAGCGGCATCGGTTTTCGCCTGGGCGAGCACTGGTACGTCGCGCCCATGAGCGAAGTCAGCGAAGTCCTGCACGAGCCGCGCGTCACTCAGCTGCCGGGGGTCAAACCCTGGGTCAAGGGTGTCGCCAACCTGCGCGGGCGTTTGCTGCCGGTCATGGACTTGTGCGGCTTCTTCGGGCACGAGCTTTCGGCGGTGCGCGGGCAGCGGCGGGTGTTGGTGGTGGAACATGAAGAGGTGTTTGCCGGGTTGTTGGTCGACGAAGTCTTCGGCCTCCAGCACTTTGCCCAGGACAGCCTGGAGCCGGTGCTGGCAGAAGAGTTGAAAGGGCCTATGGCGGCGTTCGTCAAAGGCCGGTTTCAGCGCGAGCAGTGCTGGCAGGTGTTCAGCCCGTTTGCGTTGACGCAGTCTCAGGGGTTCATGAACGTCGCGGTGTAGTTGGAGCAAGCTCGCTCCCACAGGTTCCCCGGTAAGTCTTGGAAGGTGCTGGTTAACAGGCGAGGACCGATGATAAAAGCAAAAGCAGGCAAGCCATTGGAAGGGTCGCGCAGCCGGTCGCAGATTATCGTGCTGTTCATCGCGCTGATCGTCTTCATCATGCTGCTGTTCGCCAACTTCGCGTACCTCAACACCCAGGCTACCTACGACAAACAGTACATCGGCCACGCGGGCGAACTGCGCGTGCTGTCCCAGCGTATCGCCAAGAACGCCACCGAAGCCGCCGCCGGCAAGGCTGCCGCGTTCAAGTTGCTCAGCGATGCGCGCAACGACTTCGCCCAGCGCTGGGGTTATCTGAAAAAGGGCGACCCGGCCACCGGCCTGCCGCCGGCCCCTGCTACCGTGCGTCCGGAGATGCGCGCGGTGCAACAGGACTGGGAACGCCTGCTGAAAAACACCGATGCGATTCTTTCCAGCGAGCAAACCGTACTGTCGCTGCATCAGGTCGCCGCGACCCTGGCCGAAACCGTGCCGCAGTTGCAGGTCGAGTACGAAAAAGTCGTCGAGATTCTCCTGCAACGGGGCGCTCCGGCGGCCCAGGTGGCGATGGCCCAGCGCCAATCGCTGCTGGCCGAGCGGATCCTCGGCGCGGTCAACACGGTATTGGCCGGCGACGAAAATTCACAGCAGGCCGCCGATGCGTTCGGACGTGATGCGACGCAGTTCGGCAAGGTGCTCAACGGCATGCTCCAGGGCGACCCGGCGCTCAAGGTCAGCCAGGTCGAAGATCGTGACGCCCGTGCGCGTCTCGCGGAAATCTCCGAGCTGTTCGAGTTCGTCTCGGGCTCGGTGGACGAGATCCTCGAAACCTCGCCGGAGCTGTTCAAGGTCCGCGAATCGGCCTCGAACATTTTCAGTCTGTCGCAAACCCTGCTCGATGAAGCCTCGCACTTGGCCAACGGTTTCGAAAACCTGGTCGGTGGACGCACCACCGACACCATTGGTGGTTACGTACTGGGCTTGCTGGCGCTGGCTTCGATCATCCTGATCGGCATGGTGATGGTGCGCGAAACCAATCGTCAGTTGCGCGAAACCGCGGAGAAAAACGAGCGTAACCAGAACGCGATCATGCGCCTGCTCGACGAGATCGAAGACCTGGCCGACGGCGACCTCACGGTGACCGCCTCGGTGACCGAAGACTTTACCGGCACCATCGCCGATTCGATCAATTACTCCGTCGACCAGTTGCGCGATCTGGTCGCGACCATCAACCTCACCGCCGGCCAGGTCGCAGCCGCCGTGCAGGAAACCCAGGCCACCGCCATGCACCTGGCCCAAGCGTCGGAGCATCAGGCCCAGCAGATTTCCGAGGCCTCCATGGCAATCAACGACATGGCCGAGTCGATCGACCAGGTGTCGGCCAACGCAGCTGAATCTTCGGCGGTTGCCGAGCGCTCGGTGGAAATCGCCAACAAGGGCAACGAGGTGGTGCACAACACCATCCACGGCATGGACAACATTCGCGAGCAGATCCAGGACACCGCCAAGCGCATCAAGCGCCTGGGCGAGTCGTCCCAGGAAATCGGCGACATTGTCAGCCTGATCGATGACATTGCCGACCAGACCAACATCCTTGCCCTCAACGCGGCTATCCAGGCGTCCATGGCCGGTGACGCCGGTCGCGGTTTCGCCGTGGTCGCCGATGAAGTGCAGCGCCTGGCCGAGCGCTCATCCGCCGCCACCCGGCAGATCGAAACCCTGGTGCGGGCGATCCAGACCGACACCAACGAAGCGGTCATCTCCATGGAGCAGACGACGACCGAAGTGGTGCGCGGCGCCCGTCTGGCGCAGGATGCCGGTGTGGCCCTGGAAGAAATCGAAGGCGTCTCCAAGACGCTCGCGGCATTGATCCAGAGCATTTCCAATGCGGCGCAACAGCAGACGTCGTCGGCCGGTCAGATTTCCCTGACGATGAACGTGATCCAGCAGATCACCTCGCAGACGTCGTCGGGTTCCACCGCCACGGCCGATAGCATCGGCAACCTGGCGAAAATGGCCAGTCAATTGCGTCGTTCGGTGTCCGGTTTCACCTTGCCGGATGCCAAGGCGCAGGTTGTGGACAAAGCTTGAACCGCCCATGGGTATCTGAATTGTGATTGGAGTGGTTATGGGTGATCGGCACGACTATGTGGCCCTCGAGTGGGTCAAGGGCGAGATTGCCGAAACGCTGAAACAGGCTCATCACGCGATCGAAAACCTGCTCGATGACCCGCAGGCGACGCAAGCGCTGGATGATTGCCTGGCATGCATCCATCAGGTCCACGGCAGTTTGCAGATGGTCGAGTTCTACGGCGCGGCGTTGCTCGCCGAAGAAATGGAACAACTGGCCATGGCCTTGCAGGGCAGCCGTGTCAGTCATCGCGACGAGGCGTTGCACCTGTTGATGCAGGCCCTGGGGCAGCTGCCGATCTACCTCGACCGGGTGCAAGGCGCGCGTCGTGACTTGCCTCTGGTGGTGTTGCCACTGATCAACGACCTGCGCAGCGCCCGCGGCGAAAGCCTGCTGTCGGAAACCAGCCTGTTCAGCCCGCAATTGCCCGAGTTACCAGCGCTGGACGCAGAAACGCTGGCGCAGCTGGAGCCGGCCGAATTGCCCAATGTGCTGCGCAAGCTGCGGCAGATGCTGCAAATGGCGCTGGTCGGTTTCCTGCGTGAACAGGACAACGACACCAACCTCGATTACCTGGCCAAGGTCTTTACCCGCCTCGAAGCACTGTGCGCCAATGCACCCCTGAGCCCGTTATGGCAGGTGGCATCGGCGCTGGTCGAAGGCATGCAGGGCGGTGCGATCGCCAACAGCCCGGCCTTGCGCAGCCTGTTCAAGGACGCCGACATTGAGCTCAAGCGTCTTCTCGAACAAGGCATTCAAGGCATCAACCAAGCGGCCCCGCCGGAGCTGCTCAAGAGTTTGCTCTTCTACATTGCCAAGGCCGAACATCCCACCGGGCAGATGCTGACCATGAAAGAACGCTACTCACTGGACGACGCGCTGCCCGACAGCGCGATGGTCGATGAAGAACGCGCGCGGCTGGCCGGTCCTGACCGTGATGCCATGCGCTCGGTACTGGCGGCGCTGTGCGAAGAGCTGGTGCGGGTCAAGGAGCGCCTGGACCTGTTCGTGCGCAGTGACCGCCAGCACACCTCTGACCTCGACAGCCTGCTGGCGCCGCTGCGGCAAATCGCCGACACCCTGGCGGTCCTGGGCTTCGGCCAGCCGCGCAAGGTGATCATCGATCAATTGGCGGTGGTGCTCAGCCTCGCCCAGGGCCAGCGCGAACCCAACGATGCGATCCTCATGGACGTTGCCGGGGCCTTGTTGTACGTCGAAGCGACGCTGGCCGGCATGGTCGGTACCGTGGAGCCGGAGAGCCAGGAAGACAACCGCCTGCCGACCACCGACCTGACGCAGATCCATCAGATTGTGATCAAGGAGGCCCGCATCTGTTTGCAGCAGGCCAAAGACATGATCGTCGACTACATCGACGCCGATTGGGACCGCCAGCATTTGCAGGCGCTGCCGGCCTTGCTGACCCAGGTGCGCGGCGCGCTGGCGATGATTCCGCTGGGCCGGGCGGCGAGTCTGGTCGAAACCTGCAATCACTTTATCCGCGAGCACCTGTTGCTCGAACCGGGTCAACCGGGCTGGCAGGAACTGGACAGCCTGGCCGACGTGATCACCAGCATCGAGTACTACCTCGAGCGCCTCAGCGATGACCCGCAAGCACAGGGTGAAAACCTGCTCGATGTCGCGGAAAAAAGCCTGGCCAGCCTCGGGTTTTTCCCCAGTGAGCAGCATGTGCCAGTGCTTGATGATGTGCTCAACCCGACCGAAG
The DNA here is from genome assembly GCF_056400405.1 of Pseudomonas sp. P5_B3. Taxonomy (NCBI): domain Bacteria; kingdom Pseudomonadati; phylum Pseudomonadota; class Gammaproteobacteria; order Pseudomonadales; family Pseudomonadaceae; genus Pseudomonas; species Pseudomonas sp. P5_B3. The sequence continues at coordinate 22,577 of NZ_JBFULI010000030.1, forward strand.
CGCAGGTCATGCAGATGATGCAGGAGCTGGATGATCCGCAGACCGTCCAGACCCTGGCCGACGTGCTTGCCAGCCCGGTTTCGAGCCTGAACCCGCCCGCGCTGAACACCCCGGGCAGCCTGCTGCCGCCACCTGCAGGCGAAGAACCGGTGGACGAGGAACTGCGTGAGGTGTTCCTCGAGGAAACCGACGAAGTCCTGGAAATCCTGCGCGAGTACTTGCCGCGCTGGTCGGTCAACCCCGACAACCGCTCGGCCCTGAGTGAGCTGCGCCGCGCCTTTCATACCCTCAAGGGCAGCGGCCGGATGGTGCGCGCCCTGGTGTTGGGTGAGCTGGCCTGGGCTGTGGAAAACCTGCTCAACCGCGTACTGGAAGACAGCGTGGAGCCGGGCGCTACGGTGCAACGACTGATCGGCGATGTGCTGCAGCTGCTGCCGGAACTGGTGGCGGAATACGCCGCCAATGCCCAGCGTCAGCGCAACGATGTCGACCAGTTGGCAGCGCGTGCCCATGCCCTGGCCAAGGGCGATGAGCCGGTGTCCGATGAGGATACGCAGGATGTCGCGGCCCTCGACCCGCTGTTGCTGGAGATCTTCCGCAAAGAGGCCGAAACCCACTTGGGCAGCCTCAATCGCTTCCTTGATCAGGCCGCCGAACATGTGCCGTTGCAGGCCAGCGACCAATTGCAGCGCGCCTTGCACACCCTCAAGGGCAGCGCCTCCATGGCCGGCGTGTTGCCGATTGCCGAACTGGCCGCGCCGCTGGATCAACTGGCCCGGGAATACAAGGCACACCTGATTGCGCTGGATCTGGACGAAGTTGAACTGCTGCTGGAGGCAGAAGGGCTGTTCCGCCTCGGCTTACGCCAGCTCAAACGCGATCCGCTGGCGGAAATTCCCGGCGCCCGGGGTTTGACCGAGCGAGCCAAGGCGTTGTTGGCCGAGCGCCTGGAAAACCTCACGCCGAACACCGGGCTGCGGATCAAGCGCGACCCGCAACTGATCAACAACTTCCTCGCCCAGGGCATGGACATCCTGCTGGACGCCGAAAGCCTGTTGCAGCGTTGGCAGCAACACCCCGGCGAACGTCAGGAACTCAGCGCACTGCTGGACGAATTGACCACCCTCGGCGAAGGCGCCCATCTGGCCGACCTGCACCCGGTGGATGAGCTGTGCGAAGCGCTGCTCGACCTGTACGGTGCCGTGGAGGAAAGCAGCCTCGCGGTCAGCGAGCGGTTTTTCCATGAAGCACAGGGTGCCCACGAAGCACTGATCAACATGCTCGACGAACTGGCCGCCGGTCAGGAAGTCAGCCCGCAACCGCAACGGATCAGGGCCTTGCGCGAACTGCTCGACGAGAGCCTCGACCCGTCGGCCATGGGCCTGATCCGCAGTGATGGCAGCCGTAGCCTGAGCATCCGCGAATTGGGTTCTGCCACCGAGGAGCTGGCCCAAGCCACCACGGCCACGGGGCCGGACGATGAAATCGTTGCGATCTTCCTCGAAGAAGCGGTGGATATCCTCGAAAGCGCCGGTCATGCCTTGCAGCGTTGGTTGCGCGACCCGGACAACGCCGCGCCGCTGTCGTCCCTGCAACGGGATTTGCACACCCTCAAGGGTGGCGCACGCATGGCCGAGGTCGGGCCGGTCGGCGATCTGGCCCATGAACTGGAAAGTCTTTACCAGGGCCTGGTGGACCGTCGTTATGCCTTCAGCGATTCAATGGCGGTGTTGCTTAAACAGAGCCATGAGCGACTGGCGTTGTATTTCGAACAGTTGCAGCTCAACCAGCCACTGGACGATGCCCGAGAGCTGATCGAAGCCATTCGTGCCTACCGTCAAGGGCATGCGGGTATCGCCGAGTCTGCCCGGCAGGCGACCGACAACGACTCGGCTGCGCACGATCCGCAATTGCTGGAAATATTCCTCGAGGAAGGTTTCGACATCATTGAAAGCTCCGGGGCGGCGCTGGAGCGCTGGCAGGTCCAGCCTTCGAATCGGCAGGAAGTGGAAACCCTGCTGCGCGACCTGCACACCCTCAAGGGCGGCGCGCGCATGATGGAAATCGCCGCGATTGGTGATCTGGCCCATGAACTGGAGTTCCTCTACGAAGGCCTGTCCACCGGCGTGTTGCAACCGACGGAGCCGTTGTTCGCGCTGTTGCAGCGCAGCCATGACCGCCTGGCGCAGATGCTCGATGCGGCCCGCGCCGGTGAGCCGATGCCGCCGGCCGATCGCTTGATCGATGCCATCAAGAACTTCAGCCACCCGGCCGTGCCTGAAGCCCCCGCGCCGATTGCTCTGCCGGCCACGCCCAAGGCCGAGCCGCTGACGCCGCCGTCCGATGCCGGCGCCGACATGGTCAAGGTCTCGGCGGAGCTGCTCGATGATCTGGTCAACCTGGCCGGTGAAACATCGATCTTCCGTGGCCGGATCGAGCAGCAGGTCAACGATGCGCACATCGCCCTGAATGAGATGGAGACCACCATCGAGCGAATGCGCGACCAGTTGCGTCGCCTCGATACCGAAACCCAGGGGCGGATCCTCAGCCGCCAGCAAGTCGACGCCGAGCGCCTGGGCTACGAAGAGTTCGACCCGCTGGAAATGGACCGCCACTCTCAATTGCAGCAACTGTCCCGGGCGCTGTTCGAATCGGCCTCTGACTTGCTCGACCTCAAGGAAACCCTCGAACGACGCAATCAGGATGCGGAAAACCTGTTGCAACAGCAGGGCCGCATCAACACCGAATTGCAGGAAGGCCTGATGCGCACGCGCATGGTGCCGTTCGAGCGCATGCTCCCGCGTTTGCAGCGCATTGTTCGGCAGGTGGCCGGCGAACTGGGCAAGGACGTGGATTTCATCGTCGATAACGCCGAAGGCGAGATGGACCGCAACGTTCTCGAACGCATGGCCGCGCCGCTGGAACACATGCTGCGCAACGCCGTCGACCACGGCCTGGAGTCCGTCGAAGCACGGCTGGCGGCGGGAAAACCGGCCAAGGGCAAGATCACCCTCGATCTGCTGCGCGAAGGGGGCGACATCATTTTCGACATCCGCGACGACGGCGCCGGTGTGCCGCTGGACGCGGTGCGGCGCAAGGCGATCAAGCGCGGTCTGCTCGCCCCGGACAGTGTCATCAGTGATCACGACGTGTTGCAGTTCATCCTGCAACCGGGGTTTTCCACCGCCGAAAAAATCACCCAGATCTCCGGGCGCGGCGTCGGCATGGACGTGGTGCACGAAGAGGTGCGGCAACTGGGCGGCACCATGAGCATCGACTCGGTGCCGGGGCAGGGCGTGCATTTTCGCATTCGCCTGCCGTTCACCGTATCGGTCAACCGGGCGCTGATGGTGCAGTGCGGTGAGGACCAATACGCGATCCCGCTCAATACCATCGACGGCATCGTGCGCGTCCTGCCCAATGAACTCGAAGGGTATTTCCGTTTCGATTCGCCAACCTACGAATACGCCGGACAACGTTACGAGCTGTGCTATCTGGGTGAGCTGCTGAAAACCAGCCCGCGCCCGAAGCTGTTGGGCCAGAGCCTGCCATTGCCGGTGTTGCTGGTGCAGTGCAACGAACGGCACATCGCGGTGCTGGTGGACGCCATGGCCGGCACTCGCGAAATCGTGGTCAAGAGCCTGGGGCCGCAGTTCGCGGCGGTGCAAGGGGTGTCCGGGGCGACGATTCTCGGAGACGGCCGGGTGGTGCTGATTCTGGATTTGCTGGCGCCGATCCGCGCCATGCAGGCCCGTGTGCCCCAGCGTCCGGCAGGACAAGAGGTCGAGGCCGAACCGCATCGGCCGCTGCTGGTGATGGTGGTCGACGACTCGGTCACCGTGCGCAAGGTCACCAGCCGCTTGCTCGAACGCCACGGCATGAACGTGTTGACCGCCAAGGACGGGGTCGATGCCATGCTGCTGTTGGAAGAACACATGCCCGACCTGATGCTGCTGGACATCGAGATGCCGCGCATGGATGGCTTCGAAGTCGCGACCCAGGTGCGCAACGACGAACGCCTGCGACACCTGCCGATCATCATGATCACCTCCCGCACCGGACAGAAACACCGCGACCGCGCCATGGCCATCGGCGTCAACGACTACCTCGGCAAGCCGTACCAGGAATCGGTGCTGCTCGAAAGCATCGCCTTGTGGAGCAAGACCCATGCTTGAGCACCGCACCAGCAACCTCACCGGCCTGCTGCTGCCGTTGGCCGACCGTAACCTGATCCTGCCCAACGTCGCCGTTGCCGAGCTGATCGATTACCAGCCGCCGGGGACTTTCGACCTTGACACACCGCCGTGGTACCTGGGCCTGGTGATGTGGCGCGAACGGCAGATTCCGCTGCTGAGTTTCGAATCGGCCTGCGCGCAGAAAGTCGTCATCGGCGAACGTGCGCGGATCGTGATCCTCAACGCCCTCGGCGGGCGCCCCGAGCTGAAGTTCATCGCGCTATTGGTGCAGGGCATTCCGCGCTCCTGCAAGCTCGATAGCCAGTTGAGTTATGTGGATGTGCCGTTGTGTTCGTTGGAACAGGCGGCGGTGCAGGTGGGCGAGCAGGTGGCCAAGGTGCCGGATCTGTTGGCGCTGGAGGCGTTGTTGGTGGATGCCGGGTTAATCAACTGATCCCGATTCAGCGGTGATCTGACCGGCCTCTTCGCGGGCAAGCCCGCTCCCACAGGTTCTTCAGGTGATTCACGATTTGCGAAATTGCACGGTCTCTGTTGGAGCGGGCTTGCCCTAATGCCAGTCAGTTAAGGCGCAAAACCTGTGGGAGCGAGCTTGCTCGCGATAGCGGACTGTCAGGCAATGCAGGTGTTGGCTATGCGATCGTCATCGTCGGAACGCCGCCCGGAGCAAGCTCGCTCCCACAGGAGTTGCGGTGTTCGAAGCGTTGACTGATCGGCATTAGGGCTTGCCCGCGAAGGCGTCAGTTCTGACAACCATTACCCTGAGCGTAACGATCCACCACTCTGCTTGATTGATACACCCACCCAACGCTCCTAAGGTAGCTCCACGACAGCGAACCCGTGGAGTGGTCATGACAACAACAATATCCCCCGACTCGCGATGGACGCGGCGGCGCAGCGAAAAGCAGCGGCGCCTCGAGCTGGTGCGAGGGCTTGCCGACGGCGTGGTGTTGCCCACCGACAACATCGTCGCGGCGCTGGAGGCGTTGATTCTGCCTGGCGACCGCGTGGTGCTCGAAGGCAACAACCAGAAGCAGGCGGATTTCCTCTCGCGCTCCCTGGCCAAGGCCGACCCCGCGAAGCTGCATGACCTGCACATGATCATGCCCAGCGTCGGTCGCGCCGAGCACCTGGACTTGTTCGAGCGCGGCATCGCCCGCAAGCTCGACTTCTCTTTTGCCGGCACCCAAAGCCTGCGCATCAGCCAGTTGCTCGAAGACGGCCTGCTGGAAATCGGCGCGATCCACACCTACATCGAACTCTACGCACGACTGGTGGTGGACCTGATTCCCAACGTCGTGCTTTCGGCCGGGTTCATGGCCGACCGCGCCGGCAACATCTACACCGGGCCAAGCACCGAAGACACCCCGGCGCTGATTGAGCCGGCGGCCTTCAGCGACGGCATCGTCATCGTCCAGGTCAACCAATTGGTGGACGATGTCAGCGACCTGCCGCGCGTCGACATTCCCGCCTCCTGGGTCGACTTCGTGGTGGTGGCCGACAAGCCGTTCTACATCGAACCGCTGTTCACCCGCGACCCTCGGCACATCAAGCCCGTGCACGTGCTGATGGCGATGATGGCGATTCGCGGGATCTACGAAAAACACAACGTGCAGTCGCTCAACCATGGCATCGGTTTCAACACCGCGGCCATCGAACTGATCTTGCCGACCTACGGCGAATCCCTCGGCCTCAAAGGCAAGATCTGCCGCAACTGGACGCTCAACCCGCACCCGACCCTGATTCCGGCGATTGAAAGCGGCTGGGTCGAAAGCGTGCATTGCTTCGGCACCGAGTTGGGGATGGAAAACTACATTGCGGCGCGGCCGGATGTGTTCTTTACCGGGCGCGATGGCTCCCTGCGTTCCAATCGGATGTTCAGCCAACTGGCCGGGCAATACGCAGTAGACCTGTTCATCGGCGCGACTTTGCAGGTCGATGGCGACGGCCACTCCTCCACCGTGACGCGCGGGCGCCTGGCCGGTTTCGGCGGGGCACCGAACATGGGCCACGACCCGCGCGGTCGTCGCCACGGCACACCGGCCTGGCTCGACATGCGCAACACAGATGTGGCTGAGCCGATGCTCGAACGCGGTAAAAAACTCGTGGTGCAGATGGTCGAGACCTTCCAGGAGGGCGGCAAACCGACCTTCGTCGAAACCCTCGATGCCGTTGATGTGGCGAAGAAAAGCGGCATGCCGCTGGCACCGATCATGGTTTATGGCGACGACGTCACCCACCTGCTGACTGAAGAAGGCATTGCCTACCTGTACAAGGCGCGCTCGCTGGAAGAGCGCCAGGCGATGATCGCCGCCGTCGCCGGGGTCACCGCCATCGGCCTGCGCCACAACCCCAAAGACACCGCACGCATGCGTCGCGAAGGTCTGATCGCCTTGCCCGAAGACCTCGGCATCCGCCGCACCGACGCCACTCGCGAATTGCTCGCGGCGAAAAGCGTGGCCGATCTGGTGGAATGGTCCGGTGGCCTCTACAACCCGCCCGCCAAGTTCAGGAGCTGGTAATGCACGCACTTAACCTGCAACCAAAAAGCCTGAGCCTGACCGAACGGCTGGCGGACCTGGCGGTGGACGCATTGATCGACGAGGCTGATCTGTCGCCGAAGCCGGCACTGGTCGACCGTCGCGGCAATGGCGCCCACACCGATTTGCATCTGGGGTTGATGCACGCTTCGGCGCTGTCCTTGTGGCCCGCCTTCAAAGATATGGCTGAAGCCGCCATCGAGTTCGGCGAGGTCGGCTTGCCCCTGCGCGAAGCCGTGGGCCGCATCGGTCGCGAAGGCGAGCAAGCGATGCTCGACACCACGGGCGGCGTGAACACTCATCGTGGGGCAATCTGGGCCTTGGGCTTGTTGGTAACGGCTGCTGCGCTGGAACCTCAATCCTGTAGCGCCAATAGCGTGGCGTTGCGTGTGGCGCGGTTGGCCTTGCTCGACGACCGTTATGCACCACGTCCGCTCAGTCACGGTGCGCAAGTGGCCCAACGCTACGGCGCTCGGGGTGCTCGTGAAGAAGCGCAACTGGGTTTTCCGGCGGTGACCCAACGTGGTCTGCCACAACTGCTACGCAGTCGTGCAGCCGGTCATGGCGAACAGAACGCCCGGCTCGACGCGCTGCTGGCGATCATGACCAATCTGGCCGACACCTGCGTGCTTTACCGCGCCGGGGAAGAAGGGCTGAGCACCATGCAGCGGGGTGCCCGGGCGGTACTCGACGCGGGTGGCAGTGCCAGCCTCGCCGGACGTCGCCGCCTGCATGAGCTGGACCAACAACTCATCGCTTTGAATGCCTCGCCCGGCGGCGCTGCCGACCTGCTCGCAGCCTGCCTGTTCGTCGACCGTATCGGGTCGGACGACGGCCTTATCCAGGGAGTGTTTTGATGGAAACCTTATCCTTTGAATTCCCCGCCGGACAGCCGCCACGCGGTCGCACCCTGGTGGGTTGTGTCGGCTCTGGTGATCTGGAAGTGCTGATCGAACCGGGCCAGGCCGGCAAGCTGACGATCAACGTGCAGACCTCGGTCAATGGCAGCGAACAACGCTGGCAGCATCTGTTCGCACGGATGTTCGACGGCCAGACGCCACCGGCCATGGATATCGATATCCACGATTTCGGCGCGACACCCGGCGTGGTGCGCCTGCGCCTGGAACAGGGCTTCGAGGAGATCGGCCATGACTGACAGCGCAGCCTTGCTCAACAAGCACAGCTTCGTCGAACTCGGTGCCCGGCAACGGGCCAAGGCCCTGCTCGATGCGGGCACCTTCCGCGAATTGCTCGATCCGTTCCAGCGCATCATGTCGCCATGGCTGTCGCGCCAGGGCGTGGTGCCGCAAGCCGACGACGGCGTGGTGATCGCCAAGGGCAATCTCGATGGTTTGCCGGTGGTGATTGCGGCCATTGAAGGCGCATTCCAGGGTGGCAGCCTGGGTGAAGTCGGCGGAGCAAAAATTGCCGGTGCACTGGAACTGGCCGCTGAAGACAACCGCAACGGCATTCCGACCCGCGCCGTGCTGTTGCTGGAAACCGGCGGCGTGCGCTTGCAGGAAGCCAACCTCGGCCTGGCGGCAATTGCCGACATCCACGCGGCGATTGTTGACTTGCAGCAGTACCAACCCGTGGTCGGTGTGGTTGCGGGCAGCGTCGGCTGCTTTGGCGGCATGTCGATTGCCGCCGGCTTGTGCAGCTACCTGTTGGTGACCCAGGAAGCGCGACTCGGCTTGAACGGTCCGCAGGTAATCGAGCAGGAAGCCGGACTCGAAGAATACGATTCCCGCGACCGGCCCTTCATCTGGAGCCTGACCGGTGGTGAACAGCGTTTCGCCAGTGGTCTGGTGGATCGTTACGTGGATGACGATGTGGCGCAGATTCGCCAGCAGGTGGCTGAGTTGCTCCAGCAGGGTTTGCCTGCACAGCCGCGCAGCCAGCAGGCCGAGTTGTTCCTGCAACACCTGGCGCGTCTGGACGCCGAACCGCAAATCGAGCCGTCCGTGGTTCGCGATCTGTACCAAGGAGAACGCCCATGAGTTCGTATTCCCTGCGAGGCCTGAACTGGTTCAACGCCTTGAGTACCGGGGCCAAAGCGGTCGAGGGTTTGCCGGCTTCACTGAAGGTCGCGGACGGTTCGCTGGGCGCTCAGCCTGTGCGCTTCATCGCGGTGGTGGCCGACCCGGAAAACCGCTTCGTCCGTGCCCGCAACGGCGAAGTGGGTTTGCTCGAAGGCTGGGGCCTGGCCAAGGCTGTGGATGAAGTCATCGCCGCCGATCAGAACAAGGCACACAAACGCGCCCTGATCGCCATCGTCGACGTGCCGAGCCAGGCTTACGGTCGACGCGAGGAAGCCCTCGGTATCCATCAGGCGCTGGCCGCTGCGGCGGACAGTTATGCCCGCGCCCGTCTCGCTGGTCATGCGGTGATCGGTCTGCTGGTGGGCAAGGCGATGTCCGGGGCGTTTCTGGCCCACGGCTATCAGGCCAATCGCTTGATCGCCCTGCGTGATCCGGGGGTGATGGTGCATGCCATGGGCAAGGCGTCGGCGGCGCGGGTGACTTTGCGCAGCGTTGAGGAGCTCGAAGCCCTGGCTGCCAGCGTGCCGCCGATGGCCTATGACATCGACAGCTATGCCAGCCTGGGTTTGTTGTGGGAAACCTTGTCGGTGGAGCAGATCGAGCAGCCGACGGCGGGGGATCTGGCGCGGGTAACCGAGTGCCTGCTTCAGGCAATTGGCGATGTGGCCGCCGGTGGTCGTGATCTGAGTGGTCGTCTCGGTGCGGCCAATCGTGCGGCGTCGAGCAAGGTTCGCCAATTGCTGAGAGCGCAGTGGTGAACACGCTACTGGCCCATGACCTGCTGTGGGGCATGACCCCGCAGCAGTTGCCTGCGGATGCGCCTGCCTGGGTGATCGAGTCGATCAGTGCCGGCCAGCCGGTGGTGGTCCGTCGCGCCTTGTGCGCGGCGGGGCAGGTGGCGGTGGGCGTGCGCGGGCCGATGCGCGAACAGCGATTTGCGGCGGTGATGGGCGTCGCCGCCATTACGCGGCAGGTGCGGCCGGAAGAACTCTGCCATGTTCAAGGGCTGCGCGATTTCCCTGCGCTGCGAGCCTTGGCGCAACTGCGCCCACACCTGGAAAACTGTGATTGGGTCTGGGGTGTCAGCGGCAGCGCCGGGTTCGAGTTGGCCAGTGGATTTGCCGCTTTGCATGAGGGCAGCGATCTCGATCTGATCTTGCGTACACCGCGTCCGTTGAGTCGTGACGACGCGCGGGCGTTGGTGGCCGTTCTTGATTCAGCCGTGTGCCGCGTGGACCTGCAATTGCAGACACCGTCGGGCGCCGTTGCCTTGCGCGAATGGGCCGGTGCTTCGTCGCGGGTCCTGTTGAAAAGTGCCACTCAGGCCAGCCTGGTCACTGATCCGTGGAATCCACAGGAGCAAGCAGCGTGAGCAGCTTGCTGGTGTTCCCCGGGCAGGGCGCGCAACAACCCGGGATGCTGGCGCGTTTGCCTCGGGAAACATTGAACGAAGCGAGCGACCTGCTCGGTGAAGATGTCACGCGGCTGGATTCTGCCGAGGCGTTGCAGTCGACGAGGGCGGTTCAGCTTTGCCTGCTGATCGCCGGGGTCGCCGCTTCACGTCAGTTGACCATGGCCCCGGACTACGTGGCCGGCTTGTCGATCGGCGCTTACCCGGCAGCGGTGGTGGCTGGCGCCCTGGGTTTCAGCGATGCGTTGCATCTGGTCAGCCTGCGCGGTGAGCTGATGCAGCAGGCATATCCACAGGGCTATGGCATGACCGCGATCATCGGTCTGGACCTGGCCACGGTGGAAGGATTACTGGCCCAGGTACACAGCGCGCAAATGCCGGTTTATCTGGCCAATATCAATGCCGATAACCAGGTGGTGATTGCCGGTAGCGACGCGGCGATGAAAGCGGTGGCGGAGTTGGCGAAAGGTTGCGGGGCTGGCTTGGCCAAGCGTCTGGCAGTGAGCGTGCCGTCCCACTGCCCTTTGCTTGATGCCCCTGCGCAACGATTGGCCGAAGCCTTCGCCAAGGTGCCGCTGCACACCCCGAAGATCGGTTACCTGAGCGGCAGTCGTGCGCGTCCGCTGATCAAGCCTGAAGCCTTGCGTGACGACCTGGCCTTCAACATGTGCCGCATCGTCGATTGGCGCGGCACGGTACAAAGCGCCTACGAGCGCGGCGTACGTCTGCAGATCGAACTGCCGCCCGGCGCGGTGTTGACCGGGCTGGCGCGCCGGGTGTTCGAGCAGGGCACCGTGATTGCCTTCGACGGTGCACGGCTCGATACCTTGCAGGCGCTGATGCGTGAGGAGGGAAGCCGTCACTCCTAAAACCGACTCAGGCTTCGAACAACAAAAACAACATTCGACGATGCACTTTGAGGACTACAACAATGATTATTTACGGTGTGGCGCTGTTGGCGATCTGTACGCTGGCAGGGGTGATCATGGGTGACATGCTCGGTGTGTTGCTGGGAGTGAAGTCAAACGTCGGCGGTGTCGGGATCGCGATGATCCTGCTGATTTGCGCACGGTTGTGGATGCACAACCGTGGCGGCATGACCAAGGATTGCGAGCTGGGCGTCGGCTTCTGGGGCGCGATGTACATCCCGGTGGTGGTGGCGATGGCGGCGCAACAAAACGTGGTCACGGCGCTGCATGGCGGTCCGGTGGCGGTGTTGGCGGCGATAGGATCGGTGGTGATCTGCGGCTGCACCATTGCCCTGATCAGTCGGACCCATAAAGGCGAACCCTTGCCCGATGAACCGGCGGATGTAACGCCGGTTGGCGCACCGGCAGGAGGTCGCTGATATGTGGGAACTCATCGAGAAAGGCCTGGCCACGAACAGTCTGGTCACAGCATTCGCTTTCGTCGGCATCATCATGTGGGTGTCGGTCATTCTTTCCAAGCGCCTGACTTTCGGACGCATCCACGGTTCGGCGATTGCCATCGTCATCGGCCTGGTGCTGGCCTGGGTCGGCGGCACATTGACTGGCGGGCAAAAAGGCCTGGCGGACCTCACGCTGTTTTCCGGCATCGGGCTGATGGGCGGCGCCATGCTGCGGGACTTCGCCATCGTTGCCACGGCATTCGAGGTGCAGGCCACAGAAGCGAAAAAGGCCGGCTTGATCGGCGTGATCGCGCTGCTGTTGGGCACGGTGCTGCCGTTTATTGTCGGCGCGTGCATGGCCTGGGCATTCGGATACCGCGACGCGGTGAGCATGACCACCATTGGTGCCGGTGCGGTGACTTATATCGTCGGCCCGGTGACTGGTGCGGCAATTGGTGCAACCTCGGATGTGATGGCGCTGTCGATTGCCACCGGCCTGATCAAGGCGATTCTGGTGATGGTCGGTACGCCGATGGCGGCGCGCTGGATGGGCCTGGACAACCCGCGCTCGGCGATGGTGTTCGGTGGGCTGGCCGGGACTGTCAGTGGCGTGACCGCCGGGCTGGCGGCGACGGATCGGCGCCTGGTGCCTTATGGCGCGTTGACCGCGACTTTCCACACCGGGCTGGGCTGTCTGCTGGGGCCTTCGCTGTTGTTCTTCATTGTTCGCGGGATTGTCGGGTAAGCCGCGGGATCTTCGCTTACTGTACCGACGTCATCGCGAGCAAGCTCGCTCCCACAGGGGATTGCATTCCAATGTGGGAGCGAGCTTGCTCGCGATGGCCGCGACTCGGTTTCAGACCTGCCGATTGGCATACATCCGACACTCCGCCAGCAACGCCAGCAGATTCGGATCTCGCTCCTTGGCCTTCAGGAACACCACGCCAATGTGCTGCTGCAACCGGTACTTTTCCTGCAGCGGGATCAGCTTCACCCGGTTTTCGTACACCGCCGCAATCCGCCCCGGCAGCAACGCATAACCCACACCCGAACTGACCATGCTCAGCAAGGTGAAGATGTCGTTGACCTGCATCGCCACCTTCGGCTCGAACCCTGCCTGCTCGAATACCCGCTTGCCGTCCTGATGGGTGGCGAAGCCTTGGGTCAGGGTGATGAAGGTTTCGTCGCGGACTTCGGCCAGGTCGACTTCGGTTCGCTGGGCAAACTTCGAATCGGCGGGCGTGGCGAGGAAGATGTCGTCGGAAAACAGCGGGATCTGCTCGCAATCCGGATCGTTGACGCTGTCGTCCAGCGACACCAGGATCGCATCGACTTCCATGTTCTTGAGCTTGTAGAGCAGGTCGATATTGGAACCCAGAATCAGGTCGATGTTGAGCTCGCTGCGGCGGATCTTCAAACCCATGATCAACTGCGGCACAGTCTTCACCGTCAGTGAATACAGCGAACCTAACTTGAAGCGTTCGGCCGAAAACCCGGCGGCCTCGCGGGTCAGGCGCACGCTTTCAACCACGTCCTGAATCAGCTTCTGCGCCCGCTCTTCCAGTACATAAGCGCTTTCCAGCGGCGTCAGGCTGCGGCCTTCGTGCTTGAACAACGGGCAGCGCAGGGCGCTTTCCAGGGAATGGATCGCCCGATGCACGCTGACGTTACTGGTCTGCAACTCGGCAGCGGCCCGCGCCAGGTTGCCGGTGCGCATGAAGGCCAGGAACACCTCGAGTTTTTTCAGGGTCAACTCTTCATCGATCAGCATGGGGCGGACTCTTTCTGGAATGACTCGATTGTGCCCAATTACGCCGGGCCCGTCGTACAGAAACATTGCGCTTTTACGCTTGAAGCCTGAGCCTTGCGCTCTGCGGCAATGAACTTCGAGGTGAGTAGCGCATGTATCACGGGGAAAGACTGAACGCCTGGACGCATTTGGTCGGGGCAGTGGCGGCGTTTGTCGGCGGAGTGTGGCTGATTGTGCTGGCCAGTCTCGACGGCAGCCCGTGGAAGATTGTCAGCATGGCAATCTACGCCTTTACCTTGCTGGTGCTTTACAGCGCATCGACCGTGTACCACAGCGTGCGCGGGCGCAAGAAAGAGATCATGCAGAAGGTCGATCACTTCTCGATCTACCTGTTGATCGCCGGCAGCTACACGCCGTTCTGCCTGGTGACCCTGCGCGGGCCGTGGGGCTGGACGTTGTTCGGGATTGTCTGGGGCCTGGCGCTGATCGGCATCCTGCAAGAGATCAAGCCGCGTTCGGAAGCACGAATTCTGTCGATCGTGATTTATGCGGTGATGGGCTGGATCGTGTTGGTGGCGGTCAAGCCGCTGCTCGCGGCGCTGGGCGCCGCCGGATTTGCGTGGCTGGCATCAGGCGGGGTGTTGTACACCGTCGGGATTATCTTTTTTGCCCTGGACGACAGGCTGCGGCATGCCCACGGCATCTGGCATCTGTTCGTGATCGCCGGGAGCCTGCTGCACTTTGTGGCGATTTTCTTTTATGTGCTTTAAGGCTGTACCGGAACCAGGCGATCCAGCTGCTCCCGGGCTCGACGGCTGAACACCTGCAACAGGTCGTTCAAGGTGTGGGGCGGTGGTTCGGCGGCGCGGGTCACTGCGTACAGGGTGATGGGCAGCGGCGGTGTCAGAGGGCGGATGGTTGTGCTGGCGCAAGAGGCGCCAAGGGCGGTGAACGGATCGATCACCGCCAGGCCCGCGCCGGATTCCACCATCGCCCGTGCCAGTGAGTAGGTTTGCACGGCGATGCGTACCCGCGGCGGCGGTTCGACCGCTTCCAGGTAACTGTCGAGCCGCGCGGCCAGCGGATCAGCGCTGGATAAACCGATCAGTGGTGCATCCGCCAGCGCCATCAGCGGCAACGGTTTACCCGCCTCTTCCTGAGGCCAGTAACCACTCGGCGCCAGCGCCACCAGCACGCCGGACGCCAGCGCCTGGGCCTTGAGCCCCGGGTGATCCGGGCGTTGCAGGGTCAGGGCGACATCCACTTCGCGCATCAACAGGTTCTGCACCAGTTCGCGACTGTGGGCGCTGGAGAGTTCGCAAACGATGTCCGGGTAACGCCCGGTCCACTCGTGAATGGCCGGCGGCAGCAATGACAGGGCCAGTGCCGGGGTGGCACCGATGCGCAGGCTGTGGCCAGGCTCGCGGCGCAGGCTCTGCGCCAGGCGTCGCACGCCTTGCAGGCTTTCACTGACCTTGTCCACTTCGCGCTCCAGCTCCAGCGCTTCCGGCGTCGCCTGCAACTTGCCGCGTACCCGCAGGAACAACGGGAAGCCCAATTGCTGCTCGGCGTGCTGCAACACCTTGCTCACCGCTGGTTGCGAGACGTGCAGCAATTGCGCGGCAGCGCTGATCGATCCGGTCTGGCGGATGGCCTGGAAAATTTCGATATGGCGAAGGCGCATGGCAAGTCCATAACCTTTGTTTATGGGGTTGCCATCTTTATGCATTGTTCAACGTCTGTCACCTGGCTCTAACCTTGGCCTTGTCTTCACAACGGTTTTAGGGACGGACATGGCTCAGCGTGTGTGCATCATCGGTGGCGGCGTGATTGGCCTGGCAACGGCCTATGCGCTGGTGCGCGACGGCTTCGAGGTGACGGTGGTCGAGGCACGGGATTCGCTGGGCAGTGAAACCAGCTTCGCCAACGGTGGCCAGTTGTCTTATCGCTATGTTGCGCCCCTGGCCGACGCCGGTGTGCCTTGGCAAGCCATCGGCTGGATGCTGCGCGGCGATTCACCGCTGAAGCTGCGCCCGCGCTTCGACCCGGCCCAGTGGCGCTGGATGGCGGCGTTCCTCGGCGCCTGTCGCCGCTCAGTCAACCGCGAGAACACCGCGCACTTGCTGCGCCTGGCGCTGTTCAGCCAGGACACCTTGAAGTCCTGGCGCGAGGACGATGGACTGGCGGGATTCCAGTGGCGGCGCAATGGCAAGCTGGTGACTTTCCGCCGGAACAGCAGTTTCGAGCATGCGCGCCAGGGCCTGGCCGACCCGCAGCAACAGCAGGTGTTGTCGCCGGCCGAATGCGCGCAGCTGGAACCGGCGCTGACCGATGCGCCCTTTGTCGGGGCGATCTACACCCCCGACGAAGAGGTCGGCGATTGCCACGGTTTCTGCCAGCAACTGGCCGCACGACTGAAGGCGTCTGGCCGTTGCGAGTTTCGCCTCGGGCAAGCGGTGACCGGCATTCGCCACAGCAACGGCAGCGTCAACGCCATCGAACTGGGCGAACACGTGCTGCCGGTCGAGCAACTGGTGATCGCCGCCGGTCACCGCAGTCCGCTGTTGGCGTTGCCGGGGCTGCAACTGCCGCTTTATCCGCTCAAGGGCTACAGCCTGACCGTGCCGATCGGCGCCGGTCACCGGGCGCCGGACGTGAGCATTACCGACTACGACCGCAAGATCGTCTACGCCCGCATCGGCGAGCACTTGCGCGTGGCGGCGATGGTCGACATCGTCGGCTTCGACCCTGCGCTGGACCCCAAACGCCTGGCACTGATCAAGCGCCAGGCCCATGACACCTTTCCAAATGCCGGCGCCTATGACGAAGCCGTCGAGTGGGCCGGCATGCGCCCGGCCACCCCCAGYGGCGTGCCGTTGCTCGGTGCGACGGCGTATCGCAATCTGTGGCTCAACCTCGGCCACGGTGCGCTGGGCTTCACCCTGGCATGCGGCAGCGGGCGCTTGCTCAGCGAGCTGATCGGCGAGCGCCGGCCTTCCATTGACCTTCAGGGTTTCAGCCATCGGGCCGCCTGAATACGGATTTCTGAAGAGGACACTGCAATGACCATTACCCGACTGCACAGCAACCCGCGCCTGTCCGGCGCCGTGACCTTTGGCGACCTGGTGTTTCTCTCCGGGCAGGTGCCAGGCGATGCCCGGGATGCCGGCGGCCAGACCCGCGAAGTGCTGGCGAAAATCGATACCTTGCTGGCCGAGGCGGGCAGCGACAAGGATCATCTGCTCAGCGCGACCATTTACCTGAAGAACATCACCGAGGATTTCGCCGCGATGAACGAGGTCTGGTCGGCCTGGCTGTCGCCGGGGCAGGCACCGAGCCGCACCACCGTGCAGGCCGAACTGGCCCGCCCGCAGGTGCTGGTGGAAATCACCGTCATCGCTGCACGCGTCTGATAAACCAACACCCACAACGGAGAATAACAATGCAAAAAATCACGTTGCTCGCTTGTACGCTTGGCCTGTTGCTCGGCAGTCAGGTTCAGGCCAATGAAGCGCCGCTGACCGGCACCCTGAGCAAGATCTCCAGCGCCAACAGCATCACCCTGGGTTATCGCGATGCTTCGGTGCCGTTCTCCTACGTGGGTGATCACAGCGGCAAGCCAATGGGTTACTCGGTGGATCTGGCGGGCAAGATCGTCGAGCGCATCCAGCAGCAACTGGCGCTGCCGGACTTGCAGGTGAAGTACAACCTGGTGACCTCGCAGACCCGCATTCCACTGGTGCAGAACGGCACCGTGGACCTGGAGTGCGGCTCCACCGGCGTGACCGCCGAACGGCAGAAGCAGGTGGCGTTCTCTTATGGCTTCATTTACGTCAAAGGCCAGTTGCTGACCGCGAAAGACAGCGGGATCAAGAGCTTCGCAGACTTGCGCGGCAAGAACGTGGTGACCACTGCCGGCACCACCAACGAGCGCTACCTGAAAAGCTACAACGTCGATCACAAGATCGACATGTTCGTGATCAGCGCCAAGGACCACGGCGAAGCCTTCCAGATGCTGCAATCGGGCCGGGCGGTGGCGTTCTACATGGACGACGCGCTGCTCTACGGCGAGCGCGCCAAGGCCAATGACCCGCACAAGTGGGTGGTGGTCGGGGAGGAGCAATCGCGGGAGATCTACAGCTGCATGGTGCGCAAGGACGACCCGCAGTTCCTGGCGCTGGTCAACGGCGCGTTGGCGGATCTGTACAGCTCGGGCGAGATCAACGGCATCTACAAACGCTGGTTCGAGCAGCCGATCCCGCCGAAGGGTTTGAACCTCGAGTTCCCGATGACCAGCGAACTCAAGGCGATTATTGCCAAGCCGGTGAGTGATCCGGTGCAGTAGTCATCCAGACTGTGTCGTGGCCATTCGCGAGCAGGCTCGCTCCCACCTTGGACCTGTGGTGCTCACAAATTTTGTGATCACTGGAGATCTACTGTGGGAGCGAGCCTGCTCGCGATGAGGGCCTAGAAGTCACCCCAGAGTTGCTGGGCCACCGCCAGTGCGACAACCGGCGCGGTTTCGGTGCGCAGCACCCGTGGACCGAGGCGGGCGGCGTGGAAGTCGCTGGCCTTAGCCTGATCGACTTCGGCATCGGACAAACCACCCTCCGGACCGATAAGGAATGCCAGGCTTGCAGGCTTGGCATGGCTCACCAGCGGTTCGGCCACCGGGTGCAGCACCAGTTTCAACTCGGCCTGGGTCTGTTTCAACCAATCGGCCAACAACAACGGCGGATGAATCACCGGTACCCTTGAACGCCCGCATTGCTCGCAAGCGCTGATCGCCACCTGGCGCCAATGCAGCAGGCGCTTGTCGGCGCGCTCGTCCTTGAGCCGGACTTCGCAGCGTTCGGTGAAAATCGGGGTGATTTCAGTGACGCCCAGTTCCGTGGCTTTCTGGATCGCCCAGTCCATGCGCTCGCCCCGGGACAGGCCCTGGCCGAGATGGATTTGCAGCGGCGACTCGACCTGCCCGGCGAAGCTTTCGTCGACCTGCACTACCACGCGCTTTTTGCCGACGTCGACCAGCCGGGCGCAAAACTCCTGGCCCGAGCCGTCGAACAGTTGCAACGCATCACCCTCGGCCATGCGCAGCACACGGCTGATGTAATGGGCCTGGGCTTCGGGCAACTCGTGCTCGCCGGTGCTCAGGGGGGCGTCGATGAAGAAGCGGGACAGTCTCATGCTGGGTCTCTGAAAAAGGGTGTTGGTCATGGATCGGTGGGACTTCTGTGGGAGCGAGCTTGCTCGCGATGACGATCTGACATTCACCATTGATGGTGTCTGAAAAACCGCTATCGCGAGCAAGCTCGCTCCCACATTGACCGCATCATCAACCCGGATCACGGAACCCTGGGTGGAAGTCCTTCGGCACCGCTACGCTGACGCTGTCACGGGTCGCAATGTCGATCCCTTCGCTGGCCACTTCGGCAAGGAAATCGATCTGCTCCGGGGTGATCACATACGGCGGCAGGAAGTACACCACGCTACCCAGTGGACGCAGTAAAGCACCGCGCTCCAGGGCGTGCTGGAACACCTTCAGGCCGCGACGTTCCTGCCATGGGTAAGCCTCTTTGCTGGCCTTGTCCTTGACCATCTCGATGGCCAGCACCATGCCGGTCTGGCGCACTTCGGACACGTTCGGGTGGTCGACCAGATGCGCGGTGGAGGAAGCCATGCGCTGCGCCAGGGCCTTGTTGTTCTCGATGACATTGTCTTCTTCGAAGATGTCCAGGGTCGCCAGGGCCGCCGCGCACGCCAGCGGGTTGCCGGTGTAGCTGTGGGAGTGCAGGAAGGCGCGCAGGGTCGGGTAGTCGTCGTAGAAGGCGCTGTAGACTTCGTCGGTGGTCATGCACGCGGCCAGGGGCAAGTAACCGCCGGTCAGGGCTTTGGACAGGCACAGGAAGTCCGGGCGGATGCCGGCCTGTTCACAGGCGAACATCGTCCCGGTGCGGCCGAAGCCGACAGCGATTTCGTCATGGATCAGGTGCACGCCGTAGCGGTCGCAGGCTTCGCGCAGCAGCTTGAGATACACCGGGTGGTACATGCGCATGCCACCGGCGCCCTGGATCAGCGGCTCGACAATGACTGCCGCCACGCTGTCATGGTTCTGCGCGAGGGTCTGCTCCATCGCGGCGAACATGTTGCGCGAGTGCTCTTCCCAGCTCATGCCCTCCGGACGCAAGTAACAGTCCGGGCTCGGCACCTTGATGGTGTCCATCAACAGCGCTTTGTAGGTCTCGGTGAACAGCGGCACGTCGCCCACCGACATCGCCGCCATGGTCTCGCCGTGGTAGCTGTTGGTCAGGGTGACGAAGCGCTTCTTGGCAGGCGTACCGCGATTGAGCCAGTAGTGAAAGCTCATTTTCAGCGCGACTTCGATGCAGGACGAACCGTTATCGGCGTAGAAGCACCGGGTCAGGCCTTCCGGCGTCATCTTCACCAGGCGCTCGGACAGTTCGATCACCGGTTGATGGCTGAAACCGGCGAGGATCACGTGTTCGAGCTGATCGACCTGGTCCTTGATGCGCTGGTTGATCCGCGGGTTGGCGTGCCCGAACACATTGACCCACCAGGAGCTGACCGCATCGAGGTAGCGCTTGCCTTCGAAGTCTTCCAGCCACACGCCTTCACCGCGCTTGATCGGGATCAGCGGTAGTTGTTCGTGATCTTTCATCTGGGTGCAGGGATGCCACAACACGGCGAGATCGCGTTGCATCCACTGATTATTCAGGCCCATTTTCACTCTCCTGGAGGCGGTCCGTGACCAGCGCGGACAAACAATCGCGCAAGCCTATGCAATGCGTGCCACGGGGACAACCCATTGTGTCGAATGAGCTACTTTATCCAGGCCGATAGACGTTGCTGGCGGGTGTTTGAAGGCTGACGTATCCTTCGCGGTTCTTGAGCCGTCTGGCTCGCAAAAACCGCTGTTTTCCTCGTGTAATTCCGGAGTTCGCTGAATGTCTGTGGGTTGGCTGCGCGCCTGTGCGCTGGTGATGTTGGGGCTGTTCAGCGTGTCTGCGCTGGCCAAGGATAAAACCGCGATCGTGATCGGCGGCGGCCTGTCGGGCCTGACTGCCGCGTACGAGCTGCAGAACAAGGGCTGGCAGGTCACTCTGCTGGAAGCCAAGTCGAGCCTGGGCGGCCGTTCCGGCATGGCCACCAGCGAATGGATCGGCAACGACAAGGCTCAACCGGTGCTGAACAAATACGTATCGAACTTCAAGCTGAGCACCACCCCGGCCCCTGAATTCGTGCGGACTCCAGGTTACCTGATCGATGGTGAGTATTTCTCCACCGCCGACCTTGCGACCAAACAGCCGGCCACCGCCGAGGCGCTCAAGCGCTTCGACAAGACCGTGGACGATCTGGCGCGCTCGATCGACGACCCGCAGAACCCGGCCGCCAACAACACGCTGTACGCGCTGGATCAGATCAACGTGTCGAGCTGGCTCGACAAGCAGAACCTGCCGGCCACCGCCCGCCAGCTGATCAACCAGCAGATCCGTACCCGCTACGACGAACCTTCGCGCTTGTCGCTGCTGTACTTCGCGCAGCAGAGCCGCGTTTACCGTGGTGTTTCCGATCGTGACCTGCGGGCTTCGCGCCTGGTCGGTGGCAGCCCGGTGCTGGCCCAGGCCCTGGTCAAGCAGCTGAAAACCATCAAGACCAATTCCCGGGTCTCGTCGATCATTCAGGACAAGGACGGTGTGACCGTCAAAGTCGACAGCGTCAGCTATCAGGCTGACTACGTCGTGCTGGCCGTGCCACTGCGCGCCCTGAACAAGATCCAGATGATCCCGGCGCTGGACGCCCAGCACCTGGCGGCGATCAAGGGCACCAACTACGGATGGCGTGACCAGATCATGCTGAAGTTCAAGACGCCGGTGTGGGAATCCAAGGCGCGCATGTCCGGCGAGATCTACAGCAACACCGGCCTGGGCATGTTGTGGATCGAGCCTGCCCTGAAGGGCGGTGCCAATGTGGTGATCAACCTGTCCGGCGACAATGCGCGAGTGATGCAGGCGTTCGGCGACAAGCAGATGGTCGATCAGGTGTTGATTCGCCTGCATGAGTTCTATCCACAGGCTCGCGGTTCGTTCACCGGTTATGAAATCCGTCGTTACAGCACCGATCCGTCGACTGGCGGCGCCTACCTGGCCTTCGGTCCGGGCCAGATCAGCAAGTTCTGGCGCCTGTGGGAACGCCCGATTCAGCGCGTAACCTTCGCTGGCGAACACACCGACACCCTGTACCCGGGCACCCTGGAAGGCGCGTTGCGCACTGGTCAGCGTGCAGCCAGCCAGGTTGAAGACCTGGCGGCGGGCAAGTCGTTCGAACCGGCGAAAGTGGTCCCGGCCGCTGCCGCTGCGGCGGGCACTGGTGCGGTGGCGGCGAAGAAAGGCAATTTCTTCAGCAACCTGTTTGGCGGCTCCGATGACGAGAAGAAGCCAGAGCTGGTCAAGGCATCCGAGCCGGTTGCACCGCCAGCGCCAGCGCCTGCTCCGGCGCCAGCCCCGGCCATCGCGCCAGCCCCGGTGGAAGCACCGAAGCCTGCGACCCCGGTAAAACCCGAACCGGCCAAAAAGGCTCCGGCAAAACCGGCTGCCAAGACCGAGGCGAAAAAAGCCCCGGTCAAGGCACCGGCCAAGAAAACCGAGGCGGTGAAGAAGCCAGCAGCTAAACCTGCGGCGACTCCGGCAATGGATGCCAAGGCGTAGTAAGCCCTGGGACAAAAAGAACGCGGCGTAAATGCCGCGTTTTTTTTGCCTGAAGAAGGCCGAGATCAAAAATCGAATAAAACATTTGGTACAGGTGTTCTCCGGTTTGTATTCATTTTTTCTAACACTTTTCGACTTTAATCTTTCCTTAACTCGTCGGCTTCAGACTCTTGATCGCATTTTTCGATATTTCAAAGCGAAATTTTCCGCTTTAATTCGATAGATAACTCGATAGTCTTGGGCCAGCACTTACAGGGATCTAGGCAATGCAGCTACGTAACTCTACCTCCCGCTACGGCTGGGTCAGCATCTTCATGCACTGGGGCGTGGCACTGGCCGTGTTCGGTTTGTTCGCCCTCGGGCTGTGGATGGTCGGCCYCGGCTATTACGACCCTTGGCGCAAGACCGGGCCGGATCTGCACAAGAGCATTGGCTTGATCTTGCTGGGCGTCATGGTGCTGCGGGTATTGTGGCGTTTCATCAGCCCGCCACCACCGGCCTTGGCCAGTTACAGCCGCATGACGCGTCTTGGCGCCATGTTCGGTCATGCCTTTCTGTATTTCTGTCTGTTCGCCGTGATGATTGCCGGTTACCTGATTTCCACCGCAGAAGGTGCCGGGATTCCGGTGTTTGACTGGTTTGAAGTGCCTGCCCTGGTTTCCGGACTACCGGACCAGGCAGATAACGCCGGTGCGATTCACCTCTACCTGGCGTGGGTGCTGGTAATTTTTTCCGGCCTCCATGCATTGGCAGCATTGAAGCACCACTTTATCGACCGTGATGCGACCCTCAAGCGAATGCTGGGTCGCAAAGCCTGAAGTTCAACCTCGACTCCCAAGGAAAACAAAGCATGTTGAAAAAGACTCTCGCCGCTCTGGCAATCGGTTCCGCTCTGCTGTCCGCCAACGTGATGGCGGCTGACTACGTTGTAGACACAACAGGCCAGCACGCCTTCGTCAACTTCAAGATCAGCCACCTGGGCTACAGCTTCATCACCGGTACCTTTAAGACCATGGACGGCAAGTTCAGCTTCGACGCTGCCAAGCCTGAAGACAGCAAGATCGAGTTCAACGTGAACCCTGCCAGCGTCTTCACCAACAACGCCGAACGTGACAAGCACGTCTCCAGCAAAGACTTCCTGAAAGTGGCTGATTTCCCTAAGTCCACGTTCGTGTCCACCAGCGTTAAAGCCACCGGTAAGAACGCTGCTGGCAAAGACACAGCCGACGTGGCCGGCGACCTGACTATTGCTGGCGTAACCAAGCCAGTCGTGATCAAGGCCACTTTCCTGGGTGAAGGCAAGGATCCATGGGGCGGCTACCGTGCAGGCTTCGAGGGTACTACCAGCATCAAGCGTTCCGATTTCGGCAAGATGATGGACCTGGGTCCACAGTCCGACGCGGTTGATCTGTACATCTCGTTTGAAGGTGTCAAGGCGAAGTAATTTTCGCTCTGACATAAAAACGCCCCTGATCGAAAGGTCTGGGGCGTTTTTTTGGCTGGCGAAATTTTATCAACACTACAAATTCACTGTGGGAGCGAGCTTGCTCGCGATAGCGGTGTATCAGTCGATATCCATGTTGGCTGAACAGACGCCATCGCGAGCAGGCTCGCTCCTACAGGATTTCATCAGCCATAAAAAATGCCCCGGACCTTTTGGTTCGGGGCATTTTCATTGCAGCGATAACTCAGCGATTACGAGTCAGCAACGCTGGTTTCTCACCGCGAGGACGGCTTGGCAGTTGATCCAGCTGCTCAGGTGTCGGGAAGCGGTCGGCCTTCGACTCCTTGTGCATGATCTTCGGCGCGGGGCCACGCGGGTTCTGCACGGCCGGTTCCGAAAGAGGCTGGTCGTCACGGGCCGGGCGACGGTTGCGTGAGTCTTCGCGGCGAGCCTGGCCGTCGCGCGGTGCGCCGCTGCGAGGACCGCTACGCTTGGCCGGTGGGGTGCCGGTGCTGGCGCCATCGCTGCTGCGCGGACCGCTCTGGCGACCTTGTGGTTTGCCGGAGCGTGGAGCGCCCGAACCGGCGGCGGTGCCTTGTGCCGGAGCACCCGGACGGCGACCACGGCCTTGAGCAGGTTTCTGCTGCGGCACGTAGTCGACGCGGTTACCGAAGTTATCGATATCGTCGTCCAGGAACTCGTCCGGGGCACGGTCAGCGGCGGCACGGGGTTGTTGGCTCGGCTGACGCTGTTCACGGGCCGGAGTACCTTCGCGGGGCTTTTGCTGACGGGCAGGGCGCTCGCCGCGTTCGCCGGCCGGTTTTTCCTTGCCCTTGTCTTTGCCTTTGTCCTTGCGACCGCCGCCGCCGCCGCCACCGCTGCCGTTCGGACCGTCGCCGCGCGGGCCACGTGGATTGCGCGGGTTACGCATGTCCGGACGCTCGCGCACTTCCGGTTTCTCGGCTTCCACGGCGCTGGCATCGAAGCCCATCAGGTCGCCGTCGGCGATTTTCTGTCGGGTCATGCGTTCGATGCTTTTCAGCAGTTTTTCTTCGTCCGGGGCTACCAGCGAAATCGCCTCGCCCGAACGACCGGCACGGCCGGTACGGCCGATGCGGTGCACGTAGTCTTCATCGACGTTCGGCAGTTCGAAGTTGACCACGTGAGGCAACTGGTCGATGTCCAGACCGCGAGCGGCGATGTCGGTGGCGACCAGGATGCGCACTTCGCCGGCCTTGAAGTCGGCCAGGGCTTTGGTGCGGGCGTTCTGGCTCTTGTTGCCGTGGATCGCGACGGCGCTCAGGCCATGCTTGTCCAGGTACTCGGCCAGGCGGTTGGCGCCGTGCTTGGTGCGGGTGAACACCAGCACCTGTTCCCAGGCGCCGGCGGTGATCAGGTGCGCCAGCAGCGAACGCTTGTGGCTGGCGGCCAGACGGAACACACGCTGTTCGATACGCTCGACCGTGGTGTTCGGCGGCGTGACTTCGATGCGCTCCGGGTTGTGCAGCAGCTTGCCGGCGAGGTCGGTGATGTCCTTGGAGAAGGTCGCCGAAAACAACAGGTTCTGGCGTTTGGCCGGCAGACGGGCCAGGACCTTTTTCACGTCATGGACGAAGCCCATGTCGAGCATGCGGTCGGCTTCGTCCAGCACGAGGATTTCCACGTGGGACAGATCGACGCTGCCTTGGCCGGCGAGGTCGAGCAGGCGGCCAGGGCAGGCCACCAGCACATCCACGCCACGGGACATGGCCTGAACCTGCGGGTTCATGCCGACACCGCCGAAGATGCAGGCGCTGACGAACTTCAGGTCACGGGCATAGACCTTGAAGCTTTCATGCACTTGCGCGGCGAGTTCGCGAGTCGGGGTCAGGACCAGTACGCGCGGCTGGCGCGGGCCGTGACGCTGGGATTTGTCCGGGTGACCGTTGGGAAACAACCGCTCCAGGATCGGAAGGGCGAAACCGCCGGTTTTACCAGTACCTGTCTGTGCCGCGACCATCAGGTCGCGACCTTGCAACACGGCGGGAATGGCCCGCTGTTGCACCGGAGTAGGCTCGGTATAGCCCGCTGCCTCGATGGCGCGGACTAAAGCCTCGGAGAGACCGAGGGAAGCAAAGGACATGAGTAATCCTGTTTTAAGTTAGGGCTTGGCCCAATGGGAGTCTTGCCTGGCGCGAATGGCGTTTAAGAGGACGCAATCCCGTCCGGTCCTGCTGGGTCTCGAAGGCTCGTCTGCAAGCGCTCGCGCGGGCTGAAAGCTGCGCAGTAGCGGGGTTGAGATGCCTTTAACGATTCCGAGCGTCCGGGCGTGAGCCTGGCGGGAAGGCCGGAGTATAACAGAGCAATCACTGCGCGCCGCTTTCCTGCTGCTCAACGGTTTTTTCCGTGGCAGCCGTGGTTTTTTCAGTCTTCACGCTGGCGGCCGGTTCCGCGCCGTAGCGGGCACTCAGTTCAGCATAGGCGGGCTCGCGCTTGAAGCGTTTGAGTTCGGCGCCGAAACGCTGCACCAGCAGATCCATGCCCGCATTGCGACGTACCGCGAGAAACTGGCTTTGCTGGCTGATGACGGTGGGGTTTTCGGTGATCTTGCCGCGGATGCCCAGTTCATCGAGCAAATGCTGGCCGACCCGGCGGTCGGTAATCAGCAGGTCAATGCGCCCGCGCACCAGTTTGCCGAAGTTGGCTTCATGGGTGGGAGCCGGCTCGCGGGTGAACAGCGTCGAATCGCTGAAGTCCTTGCTGTACAGGTAACCCGGCGAGGTGCCGATGGTCAGGCCGCGCAAGTCATCAAGGGTGCGAAACGGATGGGGTCGGTCATTGGCGTAGAACATCACGAACTGGACTTCAGACAGTGGTTCGCTGGGGTAGAGCAGGGTCGCATCGCGTTCGTCGCTGTGAAAGATGTCCAGCGCGCCGTCGGCCTGCCCGGTTTCAAGCATCGACAGGCAGCGTTTCCATGGCAGGAACTGCCACTCCACTTCGATGCCCAGGCGCTTGAAGACAATGGCGGTGGTTTCGTAGTCCAGGCCCAGCGCTTTGCCGTTGTCTTCGTACACATAAGGCGCCCACGGTTCCGTGACAATGCGCAGCTTCTCGCCCCGAGCGGCGAAGCTCAGGCAAGCGAAGACAAGCATGGCGATTAACTGCGTGATCAAAGGCATGGGTTTGAGATTACGACGAGAAACCGGAAAGAGCCAGAAACTGACCG
This sequence comes from Pseudomonas sp. P5_B3, assembly GCF_056400405.1. Classification (NCBI taxonomy): domain Bacteria; kingdom Pseudomonadati; phylum Pseudomonadota; class Gammaproteobacteria; order Pseudomonadales; family Pseudomonadaceae; genus Pseudomonas; species Pseudomonas sp. P5_B3. Next base: position 49,260 of record NZ_JBFULI010000030.1, read on the forward strand.
CAGATGCTCTAACTCCGTGGATTGCTGCACATTAATAGTGCGCTGAAAGCAAAAGATCGCAGCCTGCGACAGCTCCTGCAGGGAATACACATTCCGGGGTAGGAGCTGCCGCAGGCTGCGATCTTTTGATCTTGCTTGTAGCTTTCAACTTGCAGCTTGTAGCTGCCTCAACGCGGCAATTTCAGGTTTCTCCACACCGCCAGGCTCGCTTCAGCCTGGTTCAATGTGTAGAAGTGCAGCCCTGGAGCGCCGCCCTGCAGCAATTGTTCGCACATTTCGGTGATGACCTGTTCACCAAAGCGCTGAATGCTCTGGGTGTCGTCGCCGTAGGCTTCCAGTTGCTTGCGGATCCAGCGCGGGATTTCTGCACCGCAGGCATCGGAGAAGCGCGCCAGCTTGCTGTAGTTGGTGATCGGCATGATGCCCGGCACGATCGGGATGTCCACACCCAGCGCCCGCACACGTTCCACGAAGTAGAAGTAGCAGTCGGCGTTGAAGAAGTACTGGGTGATCGCACTGTCGGCGCCAGCGTTGGCCTTGCGCACGAAGTTGGCAACATCGTCTTCGAAATTGCGCGCTTGCGGATGCATTTCCGGGTAAGCGGCGACTTCGATGTGGAAGTGATCACCGGTTTCTTCACGAATGAATTCAACCAGGTCGTTGGCGTGGCGCAATTCACCGCTGGCCATGCCCATGCCTGAAGGCAGGTCACCGCGCAGAGCGACGATACGCTTGATGCCGGCAGCCTTGTACTCGGCCAGCAGGCCGCGCAGGTCAGCTTTGCTGTCGCCCACGCAGGACAGGTGCGGAGCGGCAGGGATTTTGACTTCGCTTTCGAGCTGCAACACGGTGTTCAGCGTGCGATCACGGGTCGAACCGCCGGCGCCGTAGGTGCAGGAGAAGAAATCGGGGTTGTAGGTAGCCAACTGGCGAGCAGTGGCGAGCAGCTTTTCTTGCCCGGCATCGGTCTTCGTAGGGAAGAACTCGAAGCTGTAGCGACGATCTTGGGACATGGGAATACCCTTGAAAACGCGTAAGGCGGACGCTGGCCCCTGTAGGAGCGAGCTTGCTCGCGAAAAACGTCAGGGCAACGCGTTTAGCCAGATAGCGCGCGTTTTCGTTAACGTCCATCGCGAGCAAGCTCGCTCCTACACAGGAAGATCCGGCCGATCAGTAGCGGTAAGCGTGCGGCTTGAACGGGCCTTCGACGGTCACGCCGATGTAGTCGGCCTGGGTCTTGGTCAGTTGAGTCACGACGCCGCCGAAGCCACGGACCATTTCCAGGGCCACTTCTTCGTCGAGTTTCTTCGGCAGTACTTCAACGGTCAGGCGCTCGGCTTGCTGGGCTGGCGACAGGTCGGCGTACTTCTGGCCGAACAGGAAGATCTGCGCCAGAACCTGGTTGGCGAACGAACCGTCCATGATGCGGCTCGGGTGGCCGGTGGCGTTGCCCAGGTTAACCAGACGGCCTTCGGCCAGCAGGATCAGGTAGTCGTCGTTCTGTGGGTCGAAATCGCCAGCGCCGGTACGGTGGATCTTGTGAACCTGCGGCTTCACTTCTTCCCATGCCCAGTTCTTGCGCATGAAAGCGGTGTCGATTTCGTTGTCGAAGTGACCGATGTTGCAGACAACGGCACGCTTCTTCAGGGCTTTGAGCATGTTCGAATCGCAAACATTGACGTTGCCGGTGGTGGTCACGATCAGGTCGATCTTGCCCAGCAGTGACTTGTCGATGCTTGCTTCAGTACCGTTGTTGATACCGTCGATGAATGGCGAAACCACTTCGAAACCGTCCATGCAGGCTTGCATGGCGCAGATCGGGTCGACTTCGGAAACCTTGACGATCATGCCTTCCTGACGCAGGGACTGAGCGGAACCCTTGCCCACGTCGCCGTAGCCGATGACCAGCGCTTGCTTGCCGGACAGCAGGTGGTCGGTGCCGCGCTTGATGGCATCGTTCAGGCTGTGACGGCAGCCGTACTTGTTGTCGTTCTTGCTCTTGGTCACCGAGTCGTTGACGTTGATGGCCGGAATTTTCAGCTCGCCCTTGGCCAGCATGTCCAGCAGGCGGTGAACGCCGGTGGTGGTTTCTTCGGTCACGCCGTGGACGCGATCCAGAACCTGCGGGTACTTCTTGTGCAGCAGCTCGGTCAGGTCGCCGCCGTCGTCGAGGATCATGTTGGCGTCCCATGGCTGGCCATCTTTCAGGATGGTCTGCTCCAGGCACCACTCGTACTCTTGTTCGGTTTCGCCTTTCCAGGCGAAAACCGGGATGCCGGCAGCGGCGATGGAAGCGGCGGCCTGGTCCTGAGTCGAGAAAATGTTGCAGGACGACCAGCGTACTTCGGCACCCAGGGCAACCAGGGTTTCGATCAGCACGGCAGTCTGAATGGTCATGTGGATGCAGCCGAGAATCTTCGCGCCCTTGAGCGGTTGCTCTTCGGAGTACTTGCGACGCAGACCCATCAGGGCTGGCATTTCAGATTCAGCGATGATGGTTTCGCGACGGCCCCAGGCAGCCAGGGACATGTCGGCGACTTTGTAATCGGTAAAATCTGCAGGCGTGATAACAGCGCTCATGAAGAGCCTCCATTCGTAATGTATGCGAATGGGCGCCGTTGTGCGTTTAGTGTCGGGCCGATCAAGGCCTGGCAACGCCCCATCCGAGCCTGACAGGTCGAACCTGCTGCAGCGCCCCTCGGACAGGTGGCGGGAAAACGGTATCAAGCGATGATGACCGTTTTGAAACGGTGGCGATTATAGCGGGCTATGCTGATCTTCCAAAGCGTTTCTGTTGGTCAATGTCCGAACGGTAATCGAGACCATAGTCGAAGCTTGATAGAGCTCTAGCCCGGGCTCTGCCATGATGCCAGGCATCAATCGGCAAGATGGTCAGGAGTGAACATGAATTTCCACACCCGCAAATGGGTAAAACCCGAAGACCTCAACCCCAACGGCACGCTGTTCGGCGGTAGCCTGCTGCGCTGGATCGACGAAGAGGCGGCGATCTACGCCATCGTCCAGTTGGGCAACCAGCGTGTGGTCACCAAGTACATTTCCGAAATCAACTTCGTCAGCGCCTCGCGCCAGGGCGACATCATCGAACTGGGCATCACGGCGACCGAATTCGGCCGCACCTCGATCACCCTGACATGCGAAGTGCGCAACAAGATCACCCGCAAAAGCATCCTGACGGTGGAGAGAATGGTCTTCGTCAACCTGGGTGAAGACGGCTTGCCCGCGCCCCATGGCCGAACCGAGATCAAGTACGTCAAAGACCAGTTCAAGGATGATGATGCCGCTCAGTGAGATCGGTGGTGTTCCCATCGCGAGCATGCAATCAAGTTGATGCTCAACCCGCCACATCAAGCGCAGCCGCAACGCGACGCTGGCGATAGATGAAGAACAATGCAGTCAACACGGTCAGCCCGCTGACCAACGCGCCGGTCCACGGCAAGTCCGCCAGGTCCGCGCCGCTGGCCACCACCAGGCCGCCGATCCAGGCTCCGGCGGCGTTGCCGAGGTTGAAGGCGCTCTGGTTCAAGGTCGAACCCAGGTTTGGCGCCTCAATGGCCTGATCGATGATCAGCAGTTGCAGGATCGGGCACAGCGCAAAGGCGAACGTACCCCACAGCACCAGCGTGATCGCTGCCGGAATGGCCGAATGGCTGGTTTGCGTGAACGCCGCCAGCACCACCAGTACCGCCAGCGCCATGCCTACCAGTGAAGGCAGCAAGCGGCTGTCCGCCAGACGACCACCGAGCATGCTGCCGGCGGTCAAGCCAACGCCGAACAACAGCAGCATGATGGTGACACCGTGCGGGCTGACGCCAGTGATGTCCTGCAGGATCGGCGCAATGTAAGTGAACACACTGAACAGGCTGGTCGAGGCCAGCACACTCATGCCCAGCGCCAGCAGTACGTTGGCCTTGCCCAGCACCTTGAACTCGCTGGCCAGGTTGGCTTTATCCATCGCGATGTTCTTCGGCAACCAGACCCATTGCGCAATCGCCGCCAGTACGCCGATCACCGACACCGCCCAGAAGGTCGAGCGCCAACCTGCGTATTGCCCGAGTGCGGTGCCCAGCGGTACGCCGAGCACGTTGGCCAGGGTCAGGCCGGTGAACATCATGGCAATCGCCTGGGCCCGTTTGTTGGGTGCCACCAGCCCGGCGGCGACCACCGAACCGATGCCGAAAAATGCGCCATGGCACAGTGCCGTGATCACGCGCGCGGCCATCAGCGTGGCGTAGTTCGGCGCCAGCGCGCAGAGCATGTTGCCGAGGATGAACATCAGCGTCATGCCCAATAGCGTGGCTTTGCGCGGCATGTTGGCGGTGCCGACGGCGAGGATCGGTGCACCGAACACCACGCCCAGGGCGTAGCCGGTGATCAGCAATCCGGCATCGGGAATGCTCACGCCGAGGTCGCGGGCGACATCGGGCAAAAGACCCATGATGACGAATTCGGTGGTGCCGATGCCGAACGCGGCAACAGCGAGGGCAAGCAAAGCGAGTGGCATGCGCAAGGTCTCTGTCGGTAGTCTTGACGCTGTGATCAGGCATACGCAGGCCGACGACCGTTCTCGAGGAGTGCGGGCCGGGCAGAATTTTTATAGGAATTAGTCTGTGCGCAACTGAGTGCGGCGTGGTCGCTTGCAGTATAAACAGCCACTGACATATGGCGAACCAATTCTCTGCGCGAGTTTTGCAGGATCGTGGAGACAACAAAAGGAGTAGGCCGTGCTTGCGACGGCGTTGGTGTTGGTGGCGGCGCTGTTGCATGCGGCGTGGAATACCCTGATCAAGTTCAGTGCGGAGCGGTTGTTGGTGGTGGCCTGCATGGACAGCGTGGCGCTGCTATTTGTCGCGCTGATGTTGCCATTGCTGAGCGTGCCGCCGCTGGAGATCTGGCCGTGGATCCTGGCATCGGCGGCGTTCGAGTTGCTCTATCGCTATTTGTTGATCCAGGCCTATCGGGTCGGCGACCTCGGGCTGGTTTACCCGTTGATGCGCGGCCTGTCGCCGTTGGTGGTGCTGGCGCTGACGCTGATCTTTGCCGGGGAAGAGCTGACCCACCAACAGATTTTCGGAATCCTGCTGATCCCGTTCGGCATGCTGTGCCTGCTCTGGCAGGGCGGCGGCGGAACGCGCCTTCCATGGTCGATGCTACCGGTGGTGGCGCTGATCGGCCTGTGCATCGGTTGCTACACCTACATCGACGGGCAGGCATTGCGGCGCTGGTCCCATCCACTGGATTACCTGGTCTGGGTCACTCTGCTCAGCGCCTGGCCGTTTCCTCTATTGGCGTTGGTGCGTAAACGACCCGCGTTCTTGCTGTTCTGGCGCGAGCAGTGGCGGCTGGGCCTGGCGGTCGGGTTCTGCGTGTTGTTCAGCTACGCTTTGGTGCTGTGGGCGATGCAGTTGGGTTCGATAGCCGAGGCGGCAGCGTTGCGCGAGATCAGCGTGATTCTGGTGGTGCTGTTTGGCATGCGTTACCTGAAAGAACCGCTTGGCGGGCCACGGTTGCTCGCCTGTAGCCTTGTGATGATCGGCATACTGGTGATGAAGTTTTGATCGCCCGGATGGAATTCAACTCTCCACAACTAGACAACCAGAAGAAAGGACGACGTTATGACGGTGGCTCTGTGGTGCATTTTGATTGCGATTTTACTGCCGTATATGTGTACGTGGATCGCCAAGATCAGTGGCGGGTTCCGGCTGAAAGACAATCATGACCCTCGGGATTTTCTCGACTCTCTGGAAGGCTTGGGCAGGCGGGCACACTCGGCGCAGTTGAATAGTTACGAAGTGACCCCGGCGTTCGCCGCGGCGGTGATCGTAGCGCACCTGGTCGGCAATGCCGAACTGGTAACGGTCAATGTGCTGTCGGTGTTGTTCATTACCAGCCGCCTGCTCTACATCATTTGCTACCTGGCGGACTGGGCGACGCTGCGGTCGCTGGTGTGGTTCGTGGGGATGGCGTTGATCGTGAGTTTCTTTGTGGTGTCGGTCTGAATCTCGGGTGATGCTGATGGCCTTATCGCGGGCAAACCCGCTCCCACAGGTTTCTATAGTGAATATGGATTCTGTGTACACCGAAAACCCTGTGGGAGCGGCGGTGCGACGATTCGACTTGCCCGCGATAACTATCTAGCTGGCGATGCTGATTTCAAGGATTAGCCTTCACCGCATCCGCCACCTGCGGCACTTGCGGCAGCGCCGCACCTTTGGGCCAGAGCATCCAGATCTGTCCCTGCTGCTTCATGTCCCCGGCCAATTGCCCGGCCGCATCGCCGGTGCCCCAGAACAGATCCGCCCGGACCTCGCCGGCAATGGCGCCGCCGGTGTCCTGTGCGGCCACCGGGCGAACCAGGGCGGTACCGTCCGGTTTGGTGGTGGACAGCCACAACAGGCTGCCCAGCGGAATGACCTTGCGATCCACTGCCGCGCTGTAACCGGCGGTCAGCGGTACGTTCAGCGAGCCGCGGGGGCCTTCGTTGCTGTCCGGGTTACGGGTGAAGAACACGTAGCTGGGGTTGCTGCCGAGCAGTTCGGGAATCCGCGACGGATTGGCCTTGGCCCAGGTGCTGATGGCGCCCATGGTCACGTCTTCTTTTTTCAACTCGCCCTGTTCCACCAGCCAGCGGCCGATCGGTCGATACGGATGGCCGTTCTGATCGGCGTAAGCAATGCGCAACTGGCGGCCATTGTCGAGCTGGATACGACCCGAACCCTGGATTTGCAGGAACTGCAGGTTCATCGGATCGGTCAGCCAGGCCACGACCGGCGCCTTGACCCCTTTGCTATCAATGGTTGCCGCATCGTCGTACGGCTTGAGCACGCGACCTTCGAGCCGACCGCGCAGGCGTTTGCCCTTGAGTTCCGGGTAAATGCTGTCGAGGGCGACGATGATCATGTCTTCGGGGACGCCATAGACCGGGACATTGGCAGCGCCGGTCTGGGTCAGGCTCCCGGGATAGACCGGTTCGTAGTAGCCGGTGATCAGACCGCTGGGGTTGTCGTTGGCGGCGCGCAAGCCATAGACATCGAGGTTCTGTTTGAGAAAACCGCGAATGTCGCTGGCGGTTTGCGGCACGTTGGCAGCCGCTGCGCAGGTGCCACCCCAGACCGGGTCGGCCTTGAGTCGGGTGCAGGCGCTACGCCATGAGCCGAAGCCGGCGACCAGGTCGATGTCGGACACCGTCGGCAGCGCTTCCCATGTGGCACTGGAATAGGTCGCCAGAGCATGGGTCTTCGGTTGTTGGTTGTCGCCACCGGTGCAGCCTGCGAGCAGGGCCACCATCGGCAGGGTCCAGGCCAGACTGTGACGCCATGCCTTGATACGGCTGTTCATGGAGTGATTCCTTTGCCGGTTGCTTGAGTGCTCCATGCGCTCAAGCAACCCTTATTGATAATAGGGCTATTGGTCTTTGCCGATGACGCGAGGATACTGGCCGCCGTTTCCCGTGACCTGAAGCCACCATGACTCTTAAAAGACTTTCTGTTGTATTGCTGGCCTGCCTGACGTTGTCCGCTTGTGGCGGAGTCGACCCCAACTCGCCGCTCGGCCAGCGCAAGGCCATTTTCAAGCAAATGCTCAAGACTGGCGAAGACCTGGGCGGCATGCTGCGTGGGCGCATTGCGTTCGATGGCCCGAAGTTCGCCGAGGGCTCGGTGAAACTCGATGCGCTGTCCCGTGAGCCGTGGCAACACTTTCCGCAGGTCCGCGAAGAAGATCACACCAGCGCCAAGAGCGATGTCTGGGAGCAGCAGGCGCGCTTCCAGGCCATGGCCCGTGACCTTGAATCCGCCACCGGTGAATTGGTGATCGCCARCCAGGTTCAACCCTACAAGGCCAGTAACCTGGGGCCGTCGGTGCAGAAAGTCGAAGATGCTTGCAGTGCTTGTCATAAGGCGTTTCGGGATCATTGACCCAGCGGTGCCCGGTCTGGCGTCTTCGCGAGCAGGCTCGCTCCCACAGGTGAGCGCATGACCCTGTGGGAGCGAGCYTGCTCGCGAAGACTGCTTCGGCAACACCAAAGATCTTTGCTCGTTATCTGTTCTTATTTATCCAGCTCATCGAGTGCGTCCTGCAATTCCTTGCGGGCATCGGCAAGTTTGTCTTTGCGCTTGTTGATCTTGTCAGAGTCGCCTTTGCTCATGGCCTTGTCGAGGTCCGCCTGACGCTTGCTGACCTCGTGCCTGGCGTCAAGCACCTTGTTTTCCCGTTCCTTCTTCAGTGAGGCATCGGTGCAGTTCGCCTCGACTTCGCTCAGGGCTTTTTCCAGGCCGGCCTGCTGGTCGGCGTTGCCGTGGACCTTGGCCAATTCGATCTGGTTGACGATACCTTGCTTCCTGGCCGCGCAACCGGTCAGCCCCGGCGCTTCCTCGTCCGCCATCAACGGAGTGGCCAGCACGCTGCAAAGGGCCAACAGGACGAGCGGTGAAAGAAATTTCATAAAAGCTCCATGTAAGAAGACAGGCGGGCCGGTGTGGCAATGGCTTGTTGGAGCCCTGCGGTCCCCTGGGGTTCCCGCTGGGCGCAAGGCTGACCGCTAAAAGCCGTCAATCCCCGCATCACGTAACGTTTCACTCAAGGCCAGGACCTGCGGATCGCGGAAAAAAGCGTTCAGTTGCGCCGCGCGTCCCGGACCGATACCGGTCTCGGCCCGCCATTGTTCGATGTCTCGCTGCGCCAGTGCCTGCCATGAATTGCCGAGGTGCACCTGACCTGTCGGCGGTAATCCCAGGGCTTTCAGCCAGTGCGCGAACGGGCGTTGCCGGGCCCGGTTGAAGCTGTCTGCGAGGCGAACCGCGCTGCGCTCGCCGAAACCGTCAATGGTAGCAAGCTCTTGAGCATCGAGGGGCAACCAATCCAGCAGACCGTTCAGGCGACCTGTTGCAAGAAGTTTTTCCCAAGTGCCCGGACCCACATTGGGCAGCGCGAGACCCTGTTTGCTGCTGAGCCAGGTCAGGCGCGCGAGAAACTGGCTCTCACAGCCCGGAGTCGGTCGCCAGCAACTCAATGAATTAAAGTCCTCTGCCAGCGGCACGTTCAATTCGGCGCGTGCGCTGCTGCGCAATACAACGCTATCGAGCCTGGGAATGGTCAGCCCGGCCAGGCTGATGGCGACCTGGTCACCCGGACGTATGTCCAGCGCCTGCCAGCGTTGCAACGACCCGACGCTGACGAGTTTGATCTGCCGGTCATCGAGCTTCACCGGGGTCAGTTCAAGTACCGGAGTGATCCGCCCGGTCCGGCCGATTTTGAAGTGAACCTGGCGGACTTCGGCCAGTGCCTGGGCGAAGGGGTATTTCCAGGCGATGGCCCAGTAAGGTGACCTGGCCTGCCAGCGTTCGGCGGCCGGGCGTTGGTTCTGGCGCAGGACAATGCCGTCGCTGGCAAAGGGCAGGGGGGAGCGATACCAGTGTTCGCGCCAGCGTTCGGCATCGATGACGGAGGTGACTGGCTGGCTGTATGCCGTGGTACTCGGGAAGCCCAGCGCAGTCAGCGCCGCGGCACGCGCGGGCACGCTCGCCGGCCCTTGGGGCCAGTCCCAGACAAACAAGTCGATGTTGGCGGCCTGTTCGGCGCTCAAGACCTTGCGCGCCATCAGGCCGGCCACCGAGCCACGGGCATTGAGGCTACCGGCCCGGGCCTGCACATGATCGGTCAGGCGCCAATACAGTTCGCCTTGCACGATCAAGTCCCGGGCTTGCGATAGCCGTTGCGGGATGGCCTGAATCTGCCGTGCAGGAACCGTCCAGTCCTGACCGCTCTGGCCGTCACCACGGCTGACTGCCTGGGCCAACAGGCCGTTACGGTAAACCAGGGTCACCGCCACTCCATCGATTTTAGGCTGGACCCAGACGTCCACCCGGCCACGCAGCCAGTTTTCCACGGCGGGCCGATCGTGCAGTTTGTCCAGGCCGGTGTGGGCGATGGGGTGGGGCAGTGTGCCGCGTGCAGTGCGCAAGGGGTCTGCGGACGGGCTCAGATTGAAGCAGTGGCGCCATTGGGTGAGTCGTACGCGGGACTGGTCGTAGAGTTCATCGGCTACCAGTGAGCGTCCCTGGCGGTGATAGCTGTCGTCCCAGAAGTCGATCTGCTGTTGCAGTTTGTTGACTTCGTTCAGGGCGCGTTCGGATGGCCAGTCCGGGCACTCGGTGGCATTGGCGGTCAGGTGGGCAAAGGTCAGTAGAAAGGCGAGAAACAGGCGCAGGTCGGGAAGCATCTTGAGCGTCCTTGCTCGGTGAGGTGTGTGAAGGCTAGGTCAGTATCAGTTGGCATAGCGAGGGGGTGTTTTGCCGGGTATTTCCGGTGGATGTGCTGGCCTCATCGCGAGCAAGCTCGCTCCCACAGTTGACGGTGGTGTTCACAAATCATCTGACCAACTCATAACCCTGTGGGAGCGGCGGTGCGACGATTCGACTTGCCCGCGATAGTCGCAACACGGTGTAAAGCGAATGGCAATAAAAAGCCCCGCAAGGCGCGAACCATGCGGGGCTTCGGGTGTTGCGGGGAAATCTTACAGGCCGGCAGCGGAACGCAGAGCGTCGGCGCGGTCGGTTTTTTCCCAGGTGAACGTGGTGAAGGTGTCGTTACCAACGGTCTTGGTTGCCGGGGTGCGACCGAAGTGGCCGTACGCAGCGGTTTCCTGATACATCGGGTGCAGCAGGTCGAGCATGGTGGTGATCGCGTATGGACGCAGGTCGAACACTTCGCGGACCAGTTTGACGATCTTGTCATCGCTGATCTTGCCGGTGCCGAAGGTGTTCAGCGAGATCGAAGTCGGCTGGGCAACGCCGATGGCGTAGGAAACCTGAATTTCGCAACGCTCGGCCAGGCCGGCAGCAACGATGTTCTTGGCCACGTAACGACCGGCGTAGGCTGCCGAACGGTCAACCTTCGATGGATCTTTACCGGAGAACGCGCCGCCACCGTGACGGGCCATGCCGCCGTAGCTGTCGACGATGATCTTGCGACCGGTCAGGCCGCAGTCACCCACCGGGCCGCCGATGATGAACTGGCCGGTCGGGTTGATGTGGAACTGGGTGTCCTTGCTCAGCAGTTCGGCAGGCAGCACGTGCTTGACGATCAGCTCCATCACGCCTTCGCGCAGGTCGTTGTACGACACTTCAGGGTTGTGCTGGGTCGACAGGACAACGGCGTCGATGCCGACAACCTTGCCGTTTTCGTAGCGGCAGGTCACTTGCGACTTGGCGTCCGGACGCAGCCAAGGCAGCAGGCCGGATTTGCGGGCTTCGGCCTGGCGCTGCACCAGCTGGTGCGAGAAGGTGATCGGTGCTGGCATCAGCACGTCGGTTTCGTTGCTGGCGTAGCCGAACATCAGGCCCTGGTCGCCGGCACCCTGATCTTCAGGCTTGGCACGGTCGACACCCTGGTTGATGTCAGGGGACTGCTTGCCGATGATGTTCATCACGCCGCAGGTCGCACCGTCGAAGCCGACGTTGGAGCTGGTGTAGCCGATGTCGGTGATCACGTCACGAACGATCTGTTCCAGGTCGACCCAGGCCGAGGTGGTGACTTCGCCGGCGATGATCGCCACGCCCGTTTTCACCAGAGTCTCGCACGCCACACGGGCGAACTTGTCTTCAGCAATGATGGCGTCCAGCACCGCATCAGAAATCTGGTCGGCGATTTTGTCCGGATGCCCTTCAGACACGGACTCGGAGGTGAAAAGGGAGTATTCGCTCATCTCGATGTTTTCCTGAATTTACCGATGGTGAGTGTCGCCAGCCGGTCGCTGAAAATGGCGGACCTGGATCTGGAAACCATTGCGTAAGCCTACATAGAGGCTTTCCCCGGGAGCGAGTCCCGCAGCGGTGGCCCAACGGGCCAAATCGTCCTGTTCAAACCCCAGCCAGAGATCACCGCAGGCCTCCCTGGCCCAACTCTGGTTGTGGCTACATAACTCTGTCACTAACAGGCTACCGCCTGGTTGCAGCAAGTGGGCCATGTGCTTGAGCGCATCGGCCGGTGCGGCAAAATGGTGCAGCACCATGTTCAGTACCACGCAATCGGCCTTGAGGCTGACGCCGTTCAATGCATCGGCCAGTTGCAGGCTAACGTTAGTCAGTTTGTCGCGTTCGCAGACCTGGCGCGCCAGTTCGAGCATCGCGGTGCTGTTATCCAGCGCCGTGACTTGCGAGAAGCGGCGCGCCAGTTCCGGCAGGAATGCGCCATCGCCGGGGCCGACTTCAATGGCCGTGGCGTCTTTGTCGAAGCTCAACTTGTCGAGCAGGGCCACCACGCTTTCGCGGTATTGCGGCAGGCCGGCGATCAAGTCTTGCTGGGCGCGAAACTTTTCCGCAACCCGTGAGAAAAAGTCCTGGCTGGCGGCCGCGCGTTGCCCATGGACCTGGGCGATGCGCGACTGTACGTCGGTTGGCAGCGTCAGGTTGTCCACTTCTTCGAGCAGGGCTGCGTGCAGTTTGCCGCCCGGCAGTTCGGTGTGGGGCAGGGCGCGACGGTAGAAAATCGCGTTGCCTTCGCGGCGCGTCGCCACCAGGCCGGCCTGGGCCAGTACCTTGAGGTGGTGGCTCATGCCTGACTGGCCGATGCCGAAGATCTGCGCCAGTTCCAGCACACCGAACGAGTCGTTGGCCAGTGCGCGCAAAACATTCAAACGCAGGGGATCACCGCCAGCCTTGCACAAGGCCGCCAGCTCATCGCAATCGTCATGTTGAATGGAGGGCACACGTAAATTCATAAGGCCGGCAGTCTAGTCACGGGTCGAAGGCATCGCAAGAGCAATATCAAAAAGTTTTGATATTGCTCGATGGATGGCACTTCTTGGCGTTAGGTTCAGTCAACAAAGCCAGAGCAGAAAGGTTTCATCACGTTAATACGTCGTTATCCTTTGGAAAAACGCCTCCAGATGACTATCTGTCATTGCCCCGAGGCGGCCCGGTGAGGGAAAATGCTCGCCTTTTTTCCGTTTCGATTTACTCACTCTTGTTTCAGAATCCCAGGAGAACAGCGATGCCTAGCCGTCGTGAGCGTGCCAACGCCATTCGTGCCCTCAGCATGGATGCCGTGCAAAAAGCCAACAGCGGCCATCCCGGTGCCCCTATGGGTATGGCAGATATCGCCGAGGTACTTTGGCGCGACTACCTCAAGCACAACCCGAGCAATCCATCATTCGCCGACCGTGACCGCTTCGTACTGTCCAACGGCCATGGCTCGATGCTGATCTACTCGCTGCTGCACCTGACCGGCTATGACCTGTCGATCGATGATCTGAAGCAGTTCCGCCAACTGCACAGCCGTACCCCGGGCCACCCGGAACTCGGCTACACCCCGGGCGTTGAAACCACCACCGGTCCACTGGGTCAGGGCCTGGCCAACGCCGTGGGTTTTGCCCTGGCTGAGAAAGTCATGGCAGCGCAGTTCAACCGTCCTGGCCACAACATTGTCGACCACCACACCTATGTTTTCCTGGGTGATGGCTGCATGATGGAAGGCATTTCCCACGAAGTCGCTTCCCTGGCCGGTACCCTGGGCCTGGGCAAACTGATCGCCTTCTACGATGACAACGGCATTTCCATCGATGGCGAAGTCGAAGGCTGGTTCACCGACGACACGCCGAAGCGCTTTGAGTCCTACAACTGGCAAGTGATCCGCAATGTCGACGGTCACGACCCGGAAGAGATCAAGACGGCGATCGACACTGCGCGCAAAAGCGAGCAGCCAACCCTGATCTGCTGCAAGACCACCATCGGTTTCGGTTCACCGAACAAGCAAGGCAAGGAAGATTGCCACGGCGCCCCGCTGGGTGACGCGGAAATCGCCCTGACCCGTGCGGCGCTGAAATGGAATCACGGCCCGTTCGAAATCCCGGCCGACATCTACGCCGAGTGGGACGCCAAGGAAACCGGTTGCGCCGTGGAAGCCGAGTGGGATCAGCGTTTCGCTGCCTACTCTGCCGCTTTCCCGACCGAAGCCAACGAATTGGTGCGTCGTCTGAGCGGTGACCTGCCAGCCGACTTCGCCGAGAAGGCCGATGCCTACATCGCCGAAGTGGCGGCCAAGGGCGAAACCATTGCCAGCCGTAAAGCCAGCCAGAACGCCCTGAACGCGTTCGGCCCGCTGCTGCCCGAGTTCCTTGGCGGCTCGGCTGACCTGGCCGGTTCCAACCTGACCCTGTGGAAAGGTTGTAAAGGCGTCACCGCTGAAGACGCCAGCGGCAACTACATGTACTACGGCGTGCGCGAATTCGGCATGACCGCGATCATGAACGGCGTAGCCCTGCACGGCGGCCTGGTGCCTTACGGCGCAACCTTCCTGATGTTCATGGAATACGCCCGTAACGCGGTACGCATGTCGGCCCTGATGAAGCAGCGCGTGATCCACGTCTACACCCACGACTCCATCGGCCTGGGCGAAGACGGCCCGACTCACCAGCCAATCGAGCAACTGGCCAGCCTGCGCTGCACGCCGAACCTCGATACCTGGCGTCCAGCCGACGCCGTTGAATCGGCGGTGAGCTGGAAGTACGCACTGGAGCGCAAGGACGGTCCTTCGGCTCTGATCTTCTCCCGTCAGAACCTGCAGCACCAGACCCGCAGCGCCCTGCAGATCGCCGACATCAGCCGTGGCGGCTACGTGTTGAAGGACTGCTCTGGCGAGCCTGAGCTGATCCTGATCGCCACCGGTTCGGAAGTCGGTCTGGCCGTTCAGGCCTTCGACAAACTGACCGAACAAGGCCGCAAGGTGCGCGTGGTTTCCATGCCGTGCACCAGCGTGTTCGATGCCCAGGACGCCGGCTACAAGCAAGCGGTCCTGCCGTTGCAGGTCAGTGCCCGTATCGCCATCGAGGCTTCCCATGCCGACTACTGGTACAAGTACGTGGGCCTGGAAGGCCGCGTGATCGGCATGACCACCTACGGCGAGTCGGCGCCTGCGCCAGCCTTGTTCGAAGAGTTCGGCTTCACCCTGGAAAACATCCTGGGTCAGGCTGAAGAGCTGCTGGAAGACTAAGTCCGACAGTTGTGTTGTCTGGTCTGACGCCATCGCGGGCAAGCCCGCTCCCACAAGGACGGTGAGTACCCTGTGGGAGCGGGCTTGCCCGCGATAGCGGTCGATCAGGCGACGCTGCACTAACGGATTCACCACGGTAATCGAGAACCCCATGCCTCAACCGCGTCCCTACAAAGTTGCACTCAACGGCTACGGCCGGATTGGTCGTTGCGTCTTGCGTGCGTTGTTCGAGCGAGGCGACAAGGCCGGGTTCGAGATTGTCGCGATCAACGATCTGGCCGACATGGCCAGCATCGAATACCTGACACGCTTCGACTCCACCCACGGGCGTTTTCCCGGCGAAGTGAAGGTCGACGGCGATTGTCTGCATATCAATGGCGACTGCGTGAAGGTCCTGCGCAGCGCCACCCCCGAAGGCATCGATTGGGCGTCTCTGGGCGTCGATCTGGTGCTGGAGTGCTCCGGCGCTTACCACACCCGCGAAGATGGCCAGCGTTTTATCGATGCCGGCGCCCCGCGTGTGCTGTTTTCCCAGCCGATGGCCAGCGAGACGGACGTCGACGCGACCATCGTCTATGGCGTGAACCAGGATTGCCTGACCGGCGACGAACTGCTGGTGTCCAACGCGTCTTGCACCACCAACTGCGGCGTGCCGCTGTTGCGCCTGCTGAATCAGGCCATTGGCCTGGATTACGTGTCGATCACCACCATTCACTCGGCCATGAACGATCAGCCGGTCATCGATGCCTATCACCACGAAGACCTGCGCCGCACCCGTTCGGCGTTCCAGTCGGTGATTCCAGTGTCCACCGGTCTGGCGCGTGGTATCGAACGCCTGTTGCCGGAACTTGCCGGACGAATTCAGGCCAAAGCCGTGCGGGTGCCAACGGTCAACGTGTCCTGCCTCGATATCACGATGCAGACCGCTACCGCGACCGATGCCACCGAGGTTAACCGGATCCTGCGCGAAGCCGCCACCAGCGGCCCGCTCAAAGGCCTTCTGGCCTATACCGAGCTACCCCACGCAAGCTGTGATTTCAACCATGACCCACATTCGGCGATCGTCGATGCCAGTCAGACCCGCGTTTCCGGCCCACGGCTGGTGAACATCCTGGCCTGGTTCGACAACGAATGGGGTTTTGCCAACCGAATGCTGGACGTTGCAGAACACTATCTGCAATCAGCAATTTCAAAAAAACCGTAGGAAGTGCGACCCATGACCGTGTTGAAGATGTCCGACCTCGATCTGCAAGGTAAGCGCGTATTGATCCGCGAAGACCTCAACGTCCCAGTCAAGGACGGTGTTGTCACCAGCGATGCGCGTATCCTGGCCTCGCTGCCGACCATCAAGCTGGCCCTGGAAAAAGGCGCGGCCGTGATGGTCTGCTCGCACCTTGGCCGTCCGACCGAAGGCGAGTTCTCGGCCGAGAACAGCCTCAAGCCAGTCGCCGACTACCTGAGCCGTGCCCTGGGCCGTGAAGTGCCGCTGGTGGCCGATTACCTGGACGGCGTCGACGTCAAGGCCGGCGACATCGTGCTGTTCGAAAACGTGCGTTTCAACAAAGGCGAGAAAAAGAACGCTGACGAACTGGCCCGGCAATACGCTGCCCTGTGCGACGTGTTCGTGATGGACGCTTTCGGCACCGCTCACCGTGCCGAGGGTTCGACCCACGGCGTGGCCAAGTTCGCCAAAGTCGCTGCTGCCGGCCCGCTGCTGGCCGCTGAACTGGACGCACTGGGCAAAGCCCTGGGCGCCCCGGCCCAGCCGATGGCGGCCATCGTCGCCGGCTCCAAGGTGTCGACCAAGCTCGATGTACTCAACAGCCTGAGCCAGATCTGCAACCAGTTGATCGTTGGTGGCGGCATCGCCAACACCTTCCTGGCCGCTGCCGGTCATCCAGTCGGCAAGTCGCTGTACGAGCCGGATCTGCTGGATACCGCTCGCGCCATCGCCGCCAAAGTCAGCGTGCCGTTGCCAGTGGACGTGGTGGTTGCCAAGGAATTCGCTGAAAGCGCCGCTGCGACCGTCAAGCTGATCGCTGACGTCGCTGCCGACGACATGATCCTGGACATCGGCCCGCAGACCGCGGCGAATTTCGCCGAGCTGCTGAAGTCGTCCAAGACTATCCTGTGGAACGGCCCGGTCGGCGTGTTCGAGTTCGATCAGTTCGGTAATGGCACCAAAGTGCTGGCCCAGGCCATCGCAGACAGCGCGGCGTTCTCCATTGCCGGCGGTGGCGACACCCTGGCTGCCATCGACAAGTATGGCGTGGCCGAGCAGATCTCCTACATTTCTACCGGTGGTGGCGCGTTCCTCGAATTCGTCGAAGGCAAGGTTCTACCAGCCGTTGAAGTCCTGGAAAGCCGGGCCAAGGCCTGAGGGTCGCCCGTTAGACCAGGCAAGGGAGTGTTTACATGGTCAAGACGTTAGCGCTGTTGATCGTCGCGGGTTCACTGGTGGCGTGCGGGAGTAACCCGAAGGCCACGCCGGAACCTGCGCCGTCCGAGTCGGAAAAAGGCTGCTACCAGGCTGACTGGCAGGCCGAAACCAACCCGGTGCTCAACAAGCGCGCAGGTCCCGAGGGTCTGGACAAATACGAGACCCAGGCACCCGCCAAGGAACATGGCTGCCCTTGACGGGTCAGACTCTTTACTCAGGGCTGGCAGCGTGCGCCGTCAGCCGAGGGACACGGATGAAAGGTTTTATCGCAGTTGCGGCATTGGCGTTGTTGGCCGGTTGTGCTCAGTTGAACCTGTTCCATTCGTCCGCGCCTGTGGATAACTGGACCACCTGGACCTGCGACAGCCAGGCCAAAGTGCTGTGGCGCTACACCGACGACAGCCGCAGGGAAGTCGACGTGCGCCTGGGCGGTGCCGATCAGGTCTACCGCCTGAAGCAGGAACCGGGTGCATCGGGTTCGCTGTACAGCAATGACATGCTGGCGTTTCACATAAAAGGTGAGGAAGGCCTGGTTTACTGGGTCGCCACCAATGATTTGATCGGCCGCGGTTGCAAGGCTGAATAACACGATTCATTTGATGTACAGAGATTCAATTGTGGGAGCGAGCTTGCTCGCGATAGCGGTATCACAGTCACATCAATGCTGAATGTGCCGCCCCCATCGCGAGCAAGCTCGCTCCCACAGGGTTTCTGTGTCGTATTTAAGATTTTGGTAACACCCGAATCCGCAGCCCGGGCCAACCCCCGATCTGCAATAACTTGAATAGCCGCCGCCGCTACGGCAGGCTGGCACGATTAACGACCCTCAACCGGGAGAGATATACACAATGGCACTTATCAGCATGCGCCAGATGCTGGACCACGCAGCCGAGTTCGGCTACGGCGTTCCAGCCTTCAACGTCAACAACCTTGAGCAGATGCGCGCCATCATGGAAGCCGCTGACAAGACTGACTCCCCGGTGATCGTCCAGGCTTCGGCCGGTGCTCGCAAATACGCCGGCGCACCGTTCCTGCGTCACCTGATCCTGGCAGCCATCGAAGAGTTCCCGCACATCCCGGTGTGCATGCACCAGGACCACGGCACCAGCCCTGACGTCTGCCAGCGCTCCATTCAACTGGGCTTCAGCTCGGTGATGATGGACGGTTCCCTGGGCGAAGACGGCAAGACCCCGACCGACTACGACTACAACGTGCGTGTGACCCAACAGACCGTGGCCATGGCTCACGCCTGCGGCGTTTCGGTAGAAGGCGAGCTGGGCTGCCTGGGTTCGCTGGAAACCGGCATGGCCGGTGAGGAAGACGGTATCGGCGCCGAAGGCGTTCTGGATCACAGCCAGATGCTGACCGACCCGGAAGAAGCCGCTGACTTCGTAAAACGCACTCAGGTTGATGCCCTGGCCATCGCTATCGGCACCAGCCACGGCGCCTACAAGTTCACCAAGCCGCCTACCGGCGACGTGCTGGCCATCGACCGCATCAAGGAAATCCACAAGCGCATTCCGAACACTCACCTGGTGATGCACGGTTCGTCTTCGGTTCCGCAAGAATGGCTGGCGATCATCAACCAGTACGGCGGCGACATAAAGGAAACCTACGGCGTACCGGTTGAAGAAATCGTCGAAGGTATCAAGCACGGCGTGCGCAAGGTCAACATCGACACCGACCTGCGCCTGGCATCCACTGGCGCAATGCGTCGCCTGATGGCCACCAACCCGAGCGAGTTCGACCCGCGTAAATTCTTCGGCGCCACCGTGACCGCCATGCGCGATGTGTGCATCGCTCGCTACGAAGCCTTCGGTACTGCCGGCAACGCTTCGAAGATCAAGGCGATCTCGTTGGAAGGGATGTATCAGCGTTACCTGAAGGGTGAGTTGAACGCCAAGGTCAACTAAGACCGTCAGCGTTTTAGTCGCATGAAAAACCCGCAGAAATGCGGGTTTTTTGTGAGCGCAAGATCAAAAGATCGTCCGAAGGCTGCGATCGTTTCAACGGTAAATACTATTGATTGTGATCGATATCCAGATGGCTGAACGTCACTTCCCCGCCTTCAGTGGTGTACCCCGTGTTGTCCTGTACATAAACCCCAGCCTTGAAGTACAGCGGCTTATCACGCCACATCGTGCTGATATCGGTATTCCACTGATAGCCCGCCGCACTGATGCCCAATGCACCGCCGGGGCTGAGGTGGATGAGGTAGGAGAATTCCTGATTGAGTTTCACGCCGGTGGCGATGGTGATGACTCGGGGGGTGTCGTCGGGGTGCATGCGGACCTTGGCGACGATATTGCCGGTGGCTGTACTGGTTTTGTATTGGTATTCGACCTTCACCAGAGGTTTCTGGCTCTGAAAGGTATGGATCTGGCCGATGACGATCTTCCCGGAACTGGGCACCTGATTCACTGCCAGCGTGGCATGTAACAAATTGTCGGCATCCGGGTAATACCAGTTGTGCAACGTGCCATTGCTGTAGGTTTCACGCAATTCAGTGCGCGGATAAATCGCGTTTTCGGTACGGGAACCGGTCACGGGCGTCCAGAAAAACAATGTGCCGGTGTCGGAATGGAAGTATTGATCCTTGAAACCATCCACCAGCTTGGCGGTTTCGACGGTGTACGGCGGGCTGCCGACGGGGACGCTGAGGTTCCAGGTTGCGAGATCGATCATGTCGGTTCATCCGCTCGATTCATGCTGCACAGGTGTGCCAGAAGCTCTAG